>NZ_JBNHFG010000011.1:0-120461 GCF_059090025.1 Arthrobacter sp. Y3224198 | reverse complement strand
TTAAGTCGTTTGCTATTCCTATCTCAGCCGGCGCCGGCCCGGCCGGTTACCGCCGCCCCCGCGGTAGGCGTTGGTTGCCGTAGCCAGGATCAGCACAATCAGGGCCGCGCAGCCGATGATCACGGAGACCATGGCGATGGCGCTGCCGCCCAGCACACCCACCAGTGGGCTGACAATTCCGGCCAGGCCCACCTGGAGGGCGCCGATCATGGCAGCCGCGCTGCCGGCCATGTGGCCGTAGTCGCTCAGGGCCAGGACCGAGGAGTTCGAGGCAATGAAGCCGTGCATGGCCAACACCAGCCATAGTCCGGCGGTCAGGCCGGCTGCCCCGCCGAGGCCGGTCAGCACGATTACCGGCAGCAGCGCCGACAGCCCCAGCAGCAGGATCACGGCCACCCGCAGGATGCCCATGGGGGAGTAGCGCCCCACCAGCCAGGCGTTGAGCTGGGCGGAGATCACCATGCCCACGCCGTTGATGGCGAACACCAGCGCGTACTGCGCCGGACTCAGCCCGTAACCGTCCTGGAACACAAACGGCGAGCCCACCACGTAGCTCATGATCACGGCCATGCCCAGGCCCGGGATCACGGCCAGGGCCAGGAACTGCCGGTCCCGCAGCAGCACCTTGAAGCCGCTGAACGTGCTGGTTCCGCCCTTGGTCCGGCGGCGCTCCGGAGGCAGCGTTTCGGGCATCCAGCGGAGCACGATAACGCCCAGCACGACGCCGATCAGGGCCAGGGCCAGGAACACGGCCCGCCAGTCGAACAGCCCGGAGACGGCCCCGCCGATGGAAGGCGCCAGCAGCGGGGCAAGGCCGATGATCAGCATCAGCCGGGAGAGCATGGCTGCCGCAGTGGAGCCGGTGAAACGGTCACGGACCACGGCCAGGGAGACCACGGCAGCGGCGGCGTTGAAGAAGCCCTGGAACAGGCGCAGCACAATCAGGGCGCCGATATTCGGGGCCACGAAGCACAGCAGCGAGACCACCACGTGCATGCCGATGCCGATGATCAGCGGCAGCCGTCGGCCGAAGCGGTCCGAGAACGGGCCGATCACCAACTGCCCGACGGCGGCACCGAGCAAAGTGCCGGAGAGGGTGAACTGCGCAGCGGCAGTACTGGTGTGCAGGTCCTCGGCAACCTGCGGCAGCGCCGGCAGGTACATATCGGTGGTGACGGCGGGAAGGGCCGCCAGAGCGCCGAGCATCAGGATGTACTTGATGCTGGTGCGGGTGCTGATGCGGGAACCGGCGGCGGCCGGGGTGCGGGTTTCGGGCGGGGTATCGCTCACTGACACTCCTGGTCGGTTGTGTGTGGAACTGGAGGACTACGGGTGCCGGACGCCCTCGCCTGCCAGGACCGCGCGGTAGCCCTCCCGGTAGGTCGGGTAGGCGAAGTCGAATCCGGCGCCGGTCAGGGCACGGTTGCTCAGCCGGCGGTTGCCGCCGCGGCTGCTGGAAGCGGGGGCCGCCGGGGGCAGCTCACGGCCCAGCTCGTCGGCGAGAAAATGCAGCACGTCGGACATCTCCACGGGCTCCATATCCACTCCAACATACAGGGGAGCCGGATGGGAAACCTTCGTGGTCAGATGCACAATCGCGGCTGCGGCGTCATCCCTGTGGATGCGGTTGGTGAGCTGGCTGCCGGCGGGCACGACGGCGGTGCCGCCGGTGACAGCGTCGATCAGCCGGGTGCGTCCCGGCCCATAGATACCGGCCAGGCGCAGCACGACGGCGTCGGGGCGCCGGTCATGCAGGAGCTGCTCGGCTTCCAAGATCACGGCTCCGGTCGCCGAGGCCGGGGCTGGCGGGGTGTCTTCGTCCACTTCGCCGCCGTCGGCGTCGCCGTACACAGCGGTGGAGGAGACGAACAGGATGCGGGCCGGCCGGATGCCGTCGCGCTCCAGGGCATCGAGCACGTTGACCGTGCCGTCCACATAGGCGGCGCGGTAGGCGGCTTCTGTGCGCTCACCGGCTGCGGCGGCCAGCACCACAATGTCGGTGCCCGCCGGGATCCGGGGGAGTTCTCCGGTCAGGTCCGCAGCCTGCCCGCTGATTTCGGACGGAAGGTTTTCCGGGGAACGCCGCCAGCCGAGCACGGAAAAGCCGGCTGCGGCGAACCGCAGGCCGGCTTCCGTGCCCAGATCGCCGCAACCGGCGATCAGGACTCTCATGTGGCTACTCGGCCAGGGCGGAGATGACGGCCTTGGCCACATCTTCGCTGGACTGGGGGTTCTGGCCGGAGATGAGGTTCCGGTCGCGGACCACGTAGCTGGTCCAGGCCGGGCCGGTCTGGACTTCGGCGCCCTTGTTGCGCAGCACTTCCTCCACGAACCAGGGGGTGTTCTCGCCGGTGCCGCCGTTAAGCTCTTCCTCATCGGTGAAGACGGTGAGCTTGCGGCCGGCGAAAACGAAGTCACCGTTGTCGGTCTCGGCGGCCAGCAGGCCGGCGGGTCCGTGGCAGAACGGGGCAATGATCTTGCCGGCGGCGTCCGCCTCTGTCAGGATCCGGCCCATGTCCTTATCGAACGCGAGGTCCGCCATGGGGCCGTGCCCGCCCGGCATCACCACGGCGTCATACTCCGAGATGTCAGCGTCGGCGAGGACCAGCGGCGAGGAGAGCTCGGCATCGATGAAGGAGATGTACTGGGTGAAAGCCGCAGCCTTCTCCGGGCTGCCGGCGGACTCCGGAGCCAGGGAAACCTGGTCGACCGTGGGCTTGACGCCTCCCGGGGTGGCAATGCGGACCGTGTGTCCGGCCTCGCGGAGTACCCGGTGGGATTCCACCAGTTCCTCGGCCCAGTAGCCGGTGGGGTGCTCGCTGCCGTCCTTCATGGTGAGGGAATCTGCTGCGGATACGACCATCAGGATGTTAGCCATGCGTTCTTTCTCCTTTGCTTGGCGGGAAATTCAGGGGGTAGAGGGTCCTACTTGGCGGCGGCAGCGCCGGCGGCGTCGAGCTCCGCGAACGTAGCGTCGTCGAGCTGCACATTGGCTGCGCCCAGGTTGTCTTCAAGGTGCGCAATGGAACCGGTGCCGGGGATGGGCATCATGACCGGGGAGCGGCGCAGCAGCCAGGCCAGGGCCACCTGGGAGGTGCTGGCGTTCAGGCGCTTGGCCGCTTCATCCACGGGTCCACCCGGCTTGGCGAGCTCGCCTGCGGAAATCGGTGCCCAGGGGATAAAGCCGATGCCGTTGTCCTCGGAGTACTTCAGTACGTCCTCGGAGGAGCGGTCGGTGAGGTTGTAGCGGTTCTGCACCGTGGAAACGGTGAAGAACTTCCCGGCTGCTTCCAGCTCGGCCACGGAGACCTGGGACAGGCCGAGTGCCTTGACCTTGCCCTCCTGCTGCAGATCGCGCAGCACGGCGAACTGTTCTTCCGGGTCAACCTTGGGGTCGATCCGGTGCAGCTGGAGCAGGTCCAGGGAATCGACCTTCAGCTTGCGCAGGGCCAGTTCGGCCTGCTGGCGCAGGTACTCGGGGCGGCCCACCGGAACCCAGACATCCGGTCCGGTGCGCACAAAACCCACCTTGGTGGCGATCCGCACACCCTCAGGGTAGGGGTAGAGCGCCTCGGCAATGATTTCTTCGCTGATGTTCGGGCCGTAGGAATCGGCGGTGTCGATGAAGTCGACGCCCAGCTCAACGGCGCGGCGCACCACGTCGACGGCGGTGCCGCGGCTTTCGGGTTCACCCCAGACACCGGGTCCCACAATTCGCATGGCGCCGAAGCCCAGGCGGTGTACGGTGCCGAGGTCCTTGAGGTCGATGGTGGGGGACAGGGCGGGTGAAGTATCCGTCGTATCAGTCATGTAAGAGCCAACATGCCGTGGTGCCGGGTTTATTCCTCAGCAGCCTTATAAGGAGGCCGGCGGGATCGCTGACGGCAGCAGGAACAGGCACCGATTCAGCTACTGGCGGCCGCATTGGCGCTCAGGACATCCCCTGTCCGCATCAGGGGTTCCGGCGGCGCATCTGCCGGTCTAGGTTGTCCGGATGGACTGGAAAATCGAGCTTGTGCCGGTACCGGTGTCCGACGTCGACGCCTCCAAGGCCTTCTATGTGGACCAGGTGGGATTCAACCCCGACTTTGATGAGCGGGTGGACGAGAGCCTGCGCTTTGTGCAGCTGACGCCGCCGGGCTCGGCCTGCTCGGTGGTGATCGGGCCGGGCACCACCGACATGGTGCCCGGAACCCAGCGGATCCAGGTGGTAGTGCCCAGCGCGGCGGATGCCCGGCAGCATCTGGTGGACCACGGAGTGCAGACCAGTGACATCACCCCGCTGGACTGGGGCACCTTTGTCTACTTCAGTGATCCGGACGGCAATCAGTGGGCGCTGCAGGAGCTGCCTGCCATCCCATCCACGCTCCCTTCGGAAGGCTAGGCGGGGCACGCCCGATCCACCGCTTGACCTCAAGTGGGCTTGAGCCTGTTGGCTTCGAGCAGCACACCTCGATTCCAGCACCTCAAGGAGCACCGCTTGCAGGCCGAACGCCGCCCAGAAAAAACAGCATCACCCGAAAACCACCAGCCCGGCCGGACCGGCCCGGGCGAACCGGGTTTCTGGTCCCGCCGCTACCTCCCGACCACGGCGGGCCTGTTCACCCTTGCCTTCCTGTTCGCCTTCGAGGCCCTGGCCGTAGGCACCGTCATGCCCGTGGTGGCGGGGGAGCTGGACGGGCTGTCCCTCTACGGGCTGGCGTTCGGCGCACCGATGGCCACCGCCGTCGTCACCATTGCCCTTGCCGGAAGCTGGACGGATACCCGCGGACCGGCGCCGGCGCTGCGCACCGGCGTCGTACTGTTTTCGGCGGGGCTGGTGGCCGCGGCGCTGGCGCAGTCCATGCTGATGCTGGTCCTGGGCAGGTCCCTGCAGGGGCTGGGTGCCGGACTGGCAGGCGTGGCCATGTACGTCGTGATTGCGCGCGCCTATCCGCAGGCCATGCGTGCCAAGGCTTTTGTGGTGTTGAGCAGCGGCTGGGTATTTCCCGCACTGGTGGGACCGGCCATTGCCGGTTTCCTGAATGACCTGCTCGGCTGGCGCGCGGTTTTCGGAATGGCTCCGGTCCTGGCCGTGACGGCGTACGCCGGCCTGGCTCCGGTACTGCGCAAGCTGCCCGGAACGCAGCCTTGGCGCCCGAACTACGCCCGCATGCTTTGGGCCCTTGTTGCTGCCGCGGGCATTCTCGGTATCGGGCTGACTGGAAGCGAAGCCGCCGGATGGGCGCTGCTCCCGGCGGCAGTCTGTGCCGCAGCCGTACTCATCGCCGGGCCGCGGCTGCTGCCGCCCCGGACCTGGACCCTCGGTAGGGGGTTGGCGGCAGTTATTTCCCTGCGGGGATTTATCGGAGCGGCCTTCGCCGGGGCGGAGGCCTACCTGCCGCTGGCCCTGGCCCAGCACCGGGGCTTCACACCCACGCAGGCCGGGCTGCTGCTGACCGTCTCGGCCCTCACCTGGTTCGGCGGGTCGCTGGCCGCAGCCAACCTGGCCATCCTCGCGAACAAGGTCGCCCGGGTGCGGCTGGGAGCCCTTTTGATGGCCGTGGGGATTGCAGCTACCGCCGGGTGCCTGAATCCGCAGATCAGCATCTGGGTACCGGTCCTGGGTTGGGCCGTGGCCGGAATGGGCATCGGCATGGCCTTTCCCACCCTGTCCGTGCTGGTGCTGGATTACTCCGCCGAAGGAGAGGAAGGCGCCAACAGTTCCTCACTGCAGGTCAACGACAACCTGGTGCAGGCCCTGTGGCTGGCGCTTGGCAGCGTGGCCTTTGCCGCACTGCTGCCGGTCGCTCCGCTGGCCGCGTTCATCGGTGCCTTTGCCAGTGCGGCGGCCTTGTCCGCGGGTGCGCTGGCGCTTTCCGGACGGCTCGGGCCGCGGCGGCCGGCCGGTTCTGCGCCGGCCGCCGGGCACTGAATCTGCAAGTTGGCGGGTCCTGGAACCGGAGGGATCCTGGAAGTAGGCGGGTCCTGGAGCTGGGCGGTCCTAGAGCTGGGCGGCGACGGCCTGCAGCACCTCGGTCACGTCCGACTTGCCCTGGCCGTAGTCCAGCAGGGTGGTGGGGACCTGTGGCGTGCTGGTGGCCAGCACCCGTGTGGTTCCGGCGTCCAGCGGCTCAAAGGTCAGCACGATGTCGGCTCCGAAACTCTTCCATGTGGTGCCCGCGATCATCTCCGCACGTTCGCGCCAGATGCCGGTGACGGTCATGCGTGGCAGGTGGTACGAGGCCCGCTCGACGGCAGGCGGCAGCGCGTCGGCAGGCGCCGATACCACCATCTCGCCCCGCGCCCGGGCCCGCTTGGAGGTGACAGTGAGACTGAGTGTTCGTGAATTCCCCATATTCGTCATGGACCTGAGAATAGCTGCCCTCAATGTCAGAGTGAGTTGTTCTAGTTGTAGTAGAATAAGTTCATGCTGATGAAGGTCGACACCTCCAGCGACCAGCCGCTCTTTGCGCAGCTGGCCGCATCCATCCGTGCTGATGCCGCTGCCGGAAGGCTGCGCCCCGGTGAACGGCTGCCCACTGCCCGGGATGTCGCCGCTTCCCTCGGCGTCAACGTGCACACCGTCCTGCACGCCTATCAGGAGCTGCGGGCGGAGGGGCTGGTTGAACTCCGCCGCGGACGTGGTGCCGTGGTCACGGAGGCAGCCGCACCGCTTGCCGCCCTGCGTTCCGATGTCCTGGCCCTGGTGGCCAAAGCCCGGGAGCTGGGCCTGTCTCCGGAAACCCTGTCCGCCTATGTAGAGGAAATTGCCCATGAACGCTGATGCCTCCGCCCGCCGCCGGTTCCTGCTGGTGGCCGTGGCCGTCCCCGCCGCTGTGGTGGCTGCCGCCCTGGCCCTGCAGCTGGCCGCTTTGCCGTCCCTGCCGGACCCCGTGGCCATCCACTGGGGCACGCAGGGGCCGGACGGGTTTGCCTCGCCGTGGCTGACCGTGCTGCTCACCGGGCTGCTGGGAGCGGGCATCCCGGCCCTGATGGTGGGCACCAGCGTGCGGGGGTATTCGGCCGCCGGACCCAGCTACCGTTTCCTGGGCGCCGTTGTCCCGGCCATCACCACCATGCTGTGCATGCTGCTGACCTGGAGCCAGCTGATGCAGTCCGGGCTCTCCGACGCCCGGCAGGCTCCCGGCGTGGGACTGCCCCTGCTCTACTCGGCGCTTGCCGGACTGGCCGTGGGTGCCGTGTGCTGGCTGGTCCAACCTGGCACCCGCCGGGCGCCGGCCGCCGATCCGTCCGAGCCGCTGCCGCTGGCCGACGGCGAGCGGGCGGTCTGGTTCCGTGAGACAACTCTGTCACTGCCGGTGCTGCTGCTGATCCTGGGAGCTGTCACCGCAACTGCCGCCGGAGCAGTCATCAGCTGGCTGTGGGCGGAACGGGAGGTGGCCTGGATCCTGACCGGGCTGACCCTGGTGCTGCTGGCCGCCGCGGCCACCACCACCGCCTTCCGGGTACGGGTGGACGGCAGCGGGCTCACCGTGGTTTCCGTGGCCGGCTTTCCCCGCTTCCATGTGCCCCTCGCAGACATCCGCGATGCCGAGGAAGTCACAGTTGTCCCGGCAGCCGAGTTCGGCGGCTGGGGCCTGCGCTGGGTACCCGGGCGGTTCGGCGTGGTGCTGCGCGGCGGCCCGGCCCTGCAGGTGAACCGCCGCACCGGCCGCCAGTTCGTGGTCACCGTGGATGATGCCGGCACCGGCGCCGCCCTGCTGCAGGCGCTTGCCGCCCGTCGCTGACGCGGGGTCCCGTGGCCCGGACTACCCGGTTCGGGCCCGTAAATTCGCGCAGAGTAAACGGGCACCAAACCGGCTGAGGCATACCAATGCAGGGGAGTATGTTTGAAGATGGTCAGACCCCAGGGGCCGCACAACCGGCCCGCCGAAAGGCAGCCATGAAGATTGCACTCTTTGCCACCTGCATTGTGGACGCGATGTATCCCTCCACTGCCCGCGCCACCGTGAGCATCCTCGAGCGGCTGGGACACGAGGTGGTGTTCCCGGCCGGTCAGGCCTGCTGCGGCCAGATGCACCTGAACTCCGGCTACTTTCCGGAAGCGGTGCCCGTGGTCCGCAACCATGTGGAGGCGTTCGAGTCGGAGGACTACGACGTCGCCGTCGCACCGTCCGGTTCCTGCGTCGCCTCGGTGAAGCACCAGCATGCGATGCTGGCCCGCTCCTGCGGGGACGCGGACCTGGAACGCCGTGCCAACGCCGTCGGCGCCCGAACCTACGAACTCTCCGCCCTGCTCACCGATGTCCTGGGCATCACGGACGCGGCCGCACAGCTGGGCTCCTGGTATCCGCACCGGATCACCTATCACCCCAGCTGCCACGGAATGCGGCTGCTGCGGCTGGGGGACCGGCAGGCGGACCTGCTGCGCACCGTGGCAGGCCTGGAACTGGAACCACTGCCGCAGGCGGACCAGTGCTGCGGTTTCGGCGGCACCTTCTCGATTAAAAACGCCGACGTCTCCTCGGCCATGCTGGCGGACAAAAACACCAACATCCGGGCCACGGGCGCTGACCTGTGCACCGGCGGCGATGCCTCCTGCCTGATGCATATCGGCGGCGGACTGTCACGGGAAGGCAGCAGCGTCAGTACCCTGCACTTCGCCGAAATCCTTGCCAGCACCCGCGAACACCCTGCGCCCGCGCCGGCGGAGATCCTCGCCGGGGGCAGTACCTCCGTGGCGGAAGGAGCGGGCCGATGAGCTCCACCTACCTTGGCATGCCAACCGTCTTCGGCGAGGGCAACCTGCACGCCACCGAGCCCTTTCCCCAGGCTGCGCGGCGGGAACTGGGCAACACCCAGCTGCGCGCCAACCTGGGCCATGCCACGCACACCATCCGCGACAAGCGGCTGCGCGTGGTGGCCGAACTGCCGGACTGGGAAGAGCTGCGCGAGGCCGGCAGCGCCATCAAAGCCTCCGTGATGGCCCGCCTGCCCGAGTTGCTGGAGGAGTTCGAAGCGAACTTCACCGCCCGCGGCGGAACCATCCACTGGGCGCGGGACGCGGCGGAAGCCAACCAAATAGTCCGGGACCTGATCCGCGACGCCGGCGCGGACGAGGTAGTCAAGGTCAAGTCCATGGCCACGCAGGAAATCGGGCTGAACGAATACCTCGAAGAGCAGGGCATCGCCGCGTTCGAAACCGACCTGGCGGAACTCATTGTCCAGTTGGACCATGACAAGCCCAGCCACATCCTGGTGCCGGCCATCCACAAGAACCGCAGCCAGATCCGGGACATCTTCCTGCGTGAAATGCCCGACGTTGACCCGGACCTCACGGACGCCCCGGCACGGCTGGCCGAAGCGGCCCGGCTGCACCTGCGCCGGAAGTTCCTCTCCGCCAAGGTGGCAGTTTCCGGCGCCAACTTCGCCATCGCCGACTCCGGGACACTCGCCGTCGTCGAATCCGAAGGCAACGGCCGGATGTGCCTGACGCTGCCCGAAACCCTCATCACGGTGATGGGGGTGGAAAAGCTGCTGCCATCCTGGCAGGACTTGGAAGTGTTTATGCAGCTGCTGCCGCGCTCCTCCACGGGGGAGCGGATGAACCCGTACACGTCTATGTGGACCGGGGTTACCGAGGGCGACGGGCCGCAGGACGTTCACTTGGTGCTGCTGGACAACGGGCGGAGCGCCGCGCTCGCGGACGAGATGGGGCGTTCGGCACTGCACTGCATCCGCTGCAGCGCCTGCATGAACGTCTGCCCGGTGTACGAGCGGACCGGAGGGCATGCCTACGGGTCCACTTATCCGGGGCCGATCGGTGCCATTCTGTCACCGCTGCTGACCGGGATCACATCTGAAGAGAATGCCTCCCTGCCGTACGCATCGTCGTTGTGCGGCGCCTGCTACGACGCCTGCCCGGTCAAGATCAACATTCCCGAGATCCTGGTCCACCTGCGCTCCGAAGATGTGGAAAGCCGGCGGAAGAGCGGCAAAAAGAAGCTTCCGGGGCAGATGGATGCAGCCATGAAAGCCGCGTCCTGGGCCATGGGAGGCGGACACCGGATGGCGTTGGTGGAAAAGGCGTTGCCGCTGGGACGGCTGGCGGCAGGTCCGGACAGGAAAATCAAGAAACTTCCCGGCATAGCCGCCGGGTGGACACAGAGCAGGGACCTCCCGGCTCCGCCTGCACGGTCCTTCCGGGACTGGTGGGCCAAGGAGCACGGGAACACATCGTCGAAAGAGAAGGCATGAGTGCGCGTACGGAGATCCTGGACCGGCTGCGGTCGGCCCTCCATGACGCACCGGTAACGCCGGATGTACCCCGGGATTACCGGCATGAGTCCGGCCTGGCTGAGGGCGAACTTATTGAGCTGCTCAGCGACCGTTTGGCCGACTACAAAGCGGGAGTCTGTGTGGTGGAGGAGGCAGATGTGCCCTCCCGCGTGGCCGAGCTGCTCAAGGACACCCCTTCCTACGTGGTGCCGGAGGGACTCGAGGAACAGTGGACCTCCCTTGCAACCGGAAAGGTGGTTGATTCCCCGGAGGAACCGTTGAGCATCCCCCAGCTGGACGCCATCGGCGCGGTGGTGACCGGTTGCGCTGCCGCGGTGGCTGAAACAGGCACCATCATTTTGGACGGCAGCCCGGGCCAGGGCCGGCGCGCCATCTCCCTGGTCCCTGACCACCACATCTGTCTGGTGCGGGCCCGGGACATCACCGGGGTGCTGCCGGAAGCGGTGCGCCGGTTGGACGGAACCCATCCGCTGACCTGGATCAGCGGCCCGAGTGCCACCAGCGACATTGAGCTGGAACGGGTGGAGGGTGTGCACGGCCCGCGCCGGCTGGACGTGGTGATTGTCCGCAGCTGACGAGCGCTAGCGTGCCACGGCCGCATCGGCGGCAGGGCGGCGGGAGGATCCCACACCGATTTTCGCGGTGGCGGCCTGCAACCGGCTGTCCAGGGTGGCCACGGAATAGCGGGGCGCCGGGAAGGCGGCATCCACAATTCCGGGGCGCTGCCCGTCCTCGCCCGGCATCCGGCACGCACTGTCCATGGCATCGCGCATCAACCGGCGTTCGCTGTCTGTTTCCGCATAGGTGTCTATGGCCGCCTCCGCGTGCAGGGTGAGCAGGTCCGCCAGCTTTGCCTGCGCCGCCCGGAGGCAATCCAAGGCATCGTCCGGGGCAAGGCTGCCGTCCGCCAGTCCCGCACCCCAGGAGATGAGCTCCTGCCGGGCGGCGGACTGGAAGCCGAACAGGGCGGCCGTGCTCCCGGAGCCGCTGAGCAACGGGTCCCGCCCAGCCAGGGCCGTCAGTGCGTCCAGCTCGGTTGTAAGGGGACCGGCCTGCCGGTCCCAGGCCCGTTCCCAGCCCGGCGCCTTGGTCAGCAGCGTGTTGGCGTCCGCAATGATGTCGTCCAGGCGGTCCAGCCGCAGCACCGCTCCGGCGTAAGCGGTGACAACGGCGGTGCTTCCGGGGCTGCCCAGGTCGGTGAGGCTTGCCGCGGCCCGGTTCCGCTCAGTGGCGGTGGCATAGCCGGCCATAAAGGTACGGTGAAGCTCCAGTACCCGGGAGCCGTAGCGGGAGTCCGCGGGGATGGTCCGGGCATTGAGCTCGGTCACCTCCAGGTCCAGGCTCACGGACGCATACGCTGCATCGGCCTCCTGCAACAGGACGGTGTTCTTCTCCCTGCGGTTCCTGCGACGGGAGAAATGCGCCCGCAGCCAGAGGAAGCCTGCGAGCACTCCGGCACCCCCGGCACCGTAGGCGGCGTCGCTGGCGTACCAAGGCTGGTTGATGAGGTCCGCTGCCTTGTCGACGGCGGCGGCCGTTCCCTCGGTCCACCGGCCCTCAGCGAACAGCTGCTCGGCCTCCTGAAGGACCTCGTCCTTCTGCTGCACGGACAGGATACGGTCCTTGCCGAAGTAGGTGCTCGCGGAACCGCTCCCGGCATCAACAACGAACACAAACAGGCCGTCGGCCCAGCTGCGGCCGTCCGCAGCGATCCACTGCGGATGCGCGGTTTCCACGAAGTCCAGGAACCCGGCGTTGGGGTCGGCTCCCGTTTGTGCGTTGTAGGTGTACACCAGGACGGTGGTGGAGCCGCGGAATTCGGTCCGTTCAAGGGCCGCCAGGAGCGCGTCGTGCTCCAGGATCCCGGCGGTGTCCTCCACGTACACGTTTCGGGGCTCGAGGGCATTCCCGGCCCCGGCGCCTCCGATTAGGCAGAACAGGACCAACAGCAGGACAAACGGAGCGCGGCGCATGACTTCCCTTCGCGAGTGAACCCCATGAGCCTAACCGCGGTCCCCGCGCGGATGCGGAACCTACGCGCTGATCCGCGGTTTGTGGCGCTGGTGCGTGTGCCCGTGGCGGTGCGCTCCGTGGGCGGGCCGGTGCCCGGAGCCCGGCAGCGACGGAACCGCGGTCACGGACGCCAGGAAGCGGACCGTTTCCTGCAAGGTCTGGGCGGCTTCCGGCCGGTCCAGCCGGAACTGGTACTCATGGCCAAGGGCAGGTTTGTACTCCTTGGGCCAGAATCTGCGGGTGACCGGAACCCCGAGTTCCTCCAGTCTGTCCGCCAGGGGAACGGATTGGGTAGCCGTCAGCGGATCAGCGTTGCCGGCGGCAATGTAGGTGGGCGGGAAGTGCCCGTTTACATGGTCGAAGATCGACATGTGTTCGGCGGCGTCGGTGGATGCCCAGTCCTTGGACCCGGTATAGGCCCACAGTGCCTTCCGCAGTCCCCACCCGAACGTGCCGGGAAGCTTTGCGACTGACTGGAAGTCGTACACCCCGCAGTTCAGCACGATCCCGCGCAAATGCTGCGGTGCCGCGGCAGGGGTTACTCCGGTGCGGCGGGCGTAGGCGGGGTTGGTGATGCCCAAGGCCAGCTGGGCGGCAAGCTGCGCCCCTGCGGAGTCGCCGGCCAGCACAATCCGGTCCGGGTCCAGGCCGTATTTATCGGCATGCTCGCGCAGATAGGCGAGGGAGGCGTTCAGCTCGCGGACCGCCGTCGGATAGCTGGCTTTGGGGGAGATGCTGTAACCCACCCCCACCACCGCATAGCCGTAACCGGCGAGGACCCGGAGATAGGGTTCCACGTCCTTCTTGGACCCCGAGATCCAGGCACCGCCGTGAACCCAGACCACCACGGGCAGCGGCTCGGTGGCACCGGTGGGCAGGAAAAGGTCCAGGGTGGGGTCGACGGCGGAACCCAGGTAACGCAGCCCCCGGTGGCCGGTGATGCTGCCCTTGGGCAGGTGCTGGGCGATTCTGGACGGCTGGAGCTTTCCGGCGCCGTTGAAGACACCGCGGATCAGGAAGGCCGAGGGCCGGGGATCCCAATGCAGGGCGGCAGCGGCGGCTGTTCCGGCAACGGCGGCCGCCCCGGCCAGGAACCCCGCTGCCGTCAGCGACAGGACATTCACGTTTTTCAGGGTAGGGGCGGAAAATGTGCTGTTTTTGACGGGGTTGCCGCCTGACAACGGCTTTCAGGCAGGGCGGGTGCGGGATCTCATACGGTCTCGTGGCCGGGGCCACCGGTCGCGGGCCCGGGGCCGACCGCCGGGGCCACCGGTCGCGAGTCCGGTCGCGAGCCCCGCCGCGGCATCGGAGGCGGCCGGAGGCCGGACGCTAAGGCAGCATCCACTCCAGGACCGGTGTGGACTGCAGATACACCAGGATGCACAGCGCCAGCAGCAGCAGCGCGCTCCAGCCCACCACCTTGCGCAGCAGGACCGATTCCTGGCCGCTCATGTTCACGGCTGCGGCACCGATGGCCAGGTTCTGCGGGCTGATCAGTTTGCCCATCACGCCGCCGCCGGTATTCGCGGCCACCAGCAGCTGCGGGTTCAGCCCGGCTTCGAGCCCGGCGGTCTGCTGCAGTTTCGCAAACAGGGCGTTGGCGGAGGTGTCGGACCCGGTCACTGCGGTGCCTATCCAGCCGAGCACGGGTGAGAGGAAGGCGAAGAAGGGACCGGTGGCCGCCAGCCAGGTGCCGATGGACACGGTTTGGCCGGAGAAGTTCATCACGTAGGCCAGGGCCAGCACCGCGAGGATGGTCAGCGCCGCCGAGCGCATCCGGACGGCGGTAGTCCAGATCTCCCGCAGGGCTGCTCCGACAGGCAAGGGATACCGGCCGTTTTCGTTGAAGCGGGAGTAGGCCACGGTGACAATCAGGCCGGTAATCAGCAGCAGCGTGCCGGGGCTGATGAGCCATTCGAAGGAATAGACAGTTGAGGACTGCCGCTGGCCGTTGCTGTCCAGCAGTGCATCGTGCAGCACCGGCCACGGGATCTTGATGATGGTTTTCTCCAGCGCTTCGGGAACGTTGACGCCCCACGTCCACAGGTTCACGAAGCCAAACACCACGATCACGGCAACATACGGGAACAGGGCCATCCAGGCCCGCGACGGCGTCAGGCGGTCATCCGCGGTGTCATGGGCGGACGTCTGGACGTCCGCGGCGGCTCCGGACCCGGCGGGGGTCCAGCCGGCGACCCGGGCCTCCGCGAGTTCGGCATTCATCCGCTGGCCGGCCTCCGCTCCGTTCCGGGGATGCCAGATACGCAGGAAACCCACCGCCGCCAGCATGGCGGCCAGTGAGGCCACTATGTCGGTGAGCTCGTAGGAGAAGTAGTTGGAGCAGAGGAACTGGAATACGGAGAACACGACGCCGGTGAACAGCGCCACCGGCCAGCAGTCGCGCAGGCCGCGGCGCCCGTCGAGGATAAACAGCAGGATCAGGGGGACAAACAGGGCGAGCACCGGGGTTTGGCGCCCCACCACGGCCCCGATGTCCTCTCCGGCATAGTTGGTGAGGTTGGCTGCGGTGGTGATGGGAATCGCCAGCGCCCCGAAGGCCACCGGCGCGGTATTGGCCACCAGCACTGCCGTGGCAGCACGGATGGGCGCGATGCCCAGCGCCAGCAGCATGGTCACGGTGATGGCCACCGGGGCGCCGAATCCGGCCAGGGCTTCCAGCAGTCCCCCGAAGCAGAATGCCACCAGGATCGCCTGGACCCGAAGATCACCGCCGCCAATGGCATCAAACACCCGGCGCAGGTCCTCGAACCGGCCGCTGAGGACGGTCACCTGGTACAGCCAGACGGCCATCACAATGATCCAGACCACCGGGAACAGGCCGAAGGCGGCGCCCTGGGTGGCGGAGAGCAGCGCCAGTCCCACCGGCATGCCGAAGCCGAAGACCCCGACGGCGAGAGCGGCCAGCAGTGCCCAGGCCCCGGCCACGTAGGCACGGGTTTTGGCAAAGGCAAGCAGCAGGAAGAAAAGCAGCAGGGGCAGCAGGGCCACCAGTGCCGAAAGGGCCACGCTGCCTGCAACCGGATCAGTGCTGGGAGTGAAGCTCTCCATGGAGACCTCGAGTCAGTCCGCTGAGTGGAGTAAGCGTCCCTTAAGCCTACGGCGGCCCATCCGGCGGGTAACCCCTGACCGCCGGGCGGCACGTCCCGGGCCGGAAATGGGTGCCCCGGGCTTTAATCCGCGACCAGTTCCCCGGCGCCGCGTTCGCGGTGGTGGCGTACGTAACCGGCCGCTGCCACGGCAATGGAAATGACCGCGGAAATAGCCAGTCCCAGCCACAGCCCCACCTTCAAGGCGAGCGCACCGGTCAGGGCCCCGAGCATGATCAGCCCGATGGCCAGGACACGGCGGACCCAGAACCGGCTGTTCCCCCCGGCCAGCCGGGAATCGGAGGCCAGACCCGTGATGGTGGAGGTCACCACCACGGTGGTGATCTCGGCGACCTTCAGCCGTTTGGCGGTGGCAGCCTGGACGCCCATCGCAGTGGCGAGGGCCGACGTCGTAATGCCGCTCAGGAGCTCGTCCCCCTGGACATCGGCCAGCAGGGTGAACACCGCCAGGGCGGAGATGAAACCGGCCACCAAGATGAGCGCAATGGAAGTGCGCGGACTCCAGCCTTCCGGCCCCTTGCGCAGCATGCGTCCGGCGAGGGCGGCACCGAGCATAAAGAAGGCGAGAGCCAGGGCGGGCCGCAGGATGGGCAGGCCGGTACCGCCGGCGAAAGCCATGGCCAGCAGCACCACGTTGCCGGTCATGTTGCCTGTGAAGACGCGGTCCAGGCCCAGGTACCCGACAGCGTCGACCACGCCGGTGGAGAAGGTCAGGGCCAGCATAAGCCACAGATGCACGCGTTCGGTGGGTACGGCGTTCAGGCGCTTCACTGGGGACTATCTCCTTAGGCGGGCTTATTGGCCCGGGACACATCCCGGGCCGAAGGTCCGATTGTATTCAATAGCGGGCGGTGCAAGGATGCCCCTGACCGCCCCTCCCGCATGAAAGACGCTGCCGTGACCTATACCCCGCCCGCTTCATTCACCACCCGGCCCACCCTGCAGGGGAGCTTCGGGATGAGCGCATCGACGCACTGGCTGGCGACGGCGTCGGCCCAGGCCGTTCTTGAACGGGGCGGCAACGCCTTCGACGCAGCGGTGGCTGCCGGGTTGGTGCTGCATGTGGTGGAACCGCACCTGAACGGTCCCGGCGGGGACATGACGGGAGTGTTTGCCACGGCGGCCAATCCGTCCGAACCCGTGGTGCTGATGGGACAGGGCCCGGCCCCGGCCGGCGCCACGCGGGAGCACTACCTCGCCGAAGGGTTGGAACTGGTTCCCGGGGCAGGTGCCCTGGCGGCGGCGGTGCCGGGCGCCGTGGACGCCTGGCTGCTGCTCCTGCGGGACCACGGCAGCTGGGAGCTGGGAGACGTGCTGGCCTTCGCGACGGGCTATGCACGGAATGGGCATCCGGTTGTGGGGCGTGTGGGGGCCACCATCCAGGCCGTGGCAGAGCTGTTTAGCGATCATTGGCCCACGTCCGCGGCGCAGTGGATGCCCGAGGGGAGGGCGCCGCAGGAGGGCGAGATCATCCGCAACGAAGCGTACGCGGCGGTGCTGGACCGGCTGGTGGCCGCCGGCGCTGGGGAAGACAGCCGTGCCGCGCGCATTGATGCCGCACGGAGGGAATGGCGCGAAGGGTTTGTGGCCCGGGCCGCCGTTGAATTCCTTGCCGCTCCGCACCGGCATTCCTCGGGGACGGACCATGCCGGCGTCATTTCCCTGGCTGACTTCGCCGGCTTCGAGGCAGGCTTCGAGCCCGCGGTGACGTATGAGTTCCGGGGCTACACCATCGCCAAGACCGGCGCCTGGGGGCAGGGCCCGGCGCTGCTGCAGACCCTGGCCATCCTGGCAGGGTTCGGGGACGAAAGGCTGGACCCCTCCACGGGCCTCGGCGCCCACACCATCCTGGAAGCCCAGAAGCTGGCGATTGCGGACCGGGAGGCCTATTACGGCGATGCTCCGGTACCCCTGGACTACCTGCTCAGCGAGGAATATGCCGCCGGCCGGCGGGCACTGATCGGTGACACTGCCTCCCCTGAGTTCCGGCCCGGCACGGTGCCCGGCTATGTGCCCTTCATTCCGCCGCTGCGCACGGAGTACCGGCCGCCGGCCCTGGCCCGGGAGGCGGCCGGCTTCGCCGGCGTGGGCGAACCCACGGTGGCGCCCACCGGAGAGACCCGCGGGGACACCTGCCATATCGACGTGGTGGATCAGTGGGGAAACATGGTCTCCGCCACCCCGTCCGGCGGCTGGCTGCAGTCCTCGCCCACCATTCCGGCACTGGGGTTCTGCCTGGGCTCCCGGCTGCAGATGACGTGGCTCCAGGAGGGGGCGCCGTCCACCCTGGCACCGGGTAAACGTCCGCGGACCACACTGACCCCCACCCTGGTGCTGCGGGACGGTGAACCCGTCACTGCGCTGGGTTCCCCCGGCGGCGACCAGCAGGACCAGTGGCAGCTGCTGTATCTGCTGCGCACCATTGTGGGCGGCTACACCCCGCAGCAGGCCATTGATGCCCCGGCCCTGCACACCACCTCCATCCCGGGCTCGTTCTGGCCCCGCACCTGGACCCCGGGCGGTGCCGTGGTGGAGGACCGGCTGGGCGGGGAGGTCATCACAGACCTGGAGGCGCGCGGCCATGTGGTGACGAGGGCGGGGGACTGGTCCCTGGGGCGCCTCTCGGCAGTGACGCGGGCTGCCGGAACCGGCCTGATGCAGGCCGCCGCGAACCCCCGGGGGATGCAGGGATACGCCGCCGGCCGCTGACGCAGGCATATCCGCCCCGAAAGGGACCGGACGGGTCCGTGCTCCGTTCCGCTGTGGGAAGCGCCCGCCTATCGTGGGAGAGGGGTCCCTTCCTACTGCGAGTGAGGCAGCGCCATGGCCAATATCACCACCCGACCCGTCACCAAACTCGGAATCGTGGGCGCCGGAAGCGTCGGCACCTCGTTGGCCTACGCGGCCATCATCCGTGACACCGCCCGCGAGATTGCCATCTACGACATCGATGCCGTCAAAGCGGAGGCCGAATCGCTGGACCTGGCCCACGGCACCCAGTTCACCGGAGCCAATACGGTTACCGGCGGAGGCAACATTGAGGCGCTCGCCGGTTCCGACGTCATAGTGATAACCGCCGGGGCACGCCAGCAGCCGGGCCAAAGCCGGCTCGACCTGGCCGGCACCAATGTGCGGATCCTGGAGTCGCTGATGCCGCGGCTGATGGAACAGGCCCCGGACGCGGTGTATATCCAGGTCACCAACCCTGCGGATGTCCTGGCGGTAGCGGCGCAGAAGATCGGCGGGCTGCCCCGTAACCGTATTTTCTCCTCCGGCACTGTCCTGGATACCTCGCGGTTGCGTCTGCTGCTGGCCCGTGAGGCACACGTGCTGATGACCAGCGTGCATGCCACCATCATCGGGGAGCACGGAGACTCGGAATTCCCCGTCTGGTCCAACGCAACCATCGGACCCGTGCCCATCCGGGAGTGGCAGGTCAGCGGACGCCAGGTCTTCACCGATGAGTTCCTGGCTGCTGCCACCCATGACGTGGTCAACGCCGCCTATCAGGTGATCGAGGGCAAGGGAGCCACGAACTATGCCATCGGCCTTGCCGGTGTGCGGATTGTGGAAGCGGTCCTGAATGCCGAAAACGCCGTGCTCCCGGTATCGGCCACGCTCGCCGGGGAGTACGGGATCCGGGGAGTGGCCCTGTCGCTGCCCTCTATCGTGGGGCACAACGGCGTCTACAAGATGCTGGAGATGCCGCTGGATGACGCGGAGAAAAACAAGCTGATGGACTCGGCGGAGACCCTGCGCAAGACACTGGATTCCTTGGGGATTTAGACAGCTCCGGCGGCGCCTTCCCAATCCGGAGAGGACGCCGCCGGTTGTGCGGGACCTAGCGGACCCGTGCCGGCTCCGCGCCGTACGCAGCAGGCTCCTTGGCCAGGCGCACGGCGTCGTCGAACTCGGCCTCCACCTCCGCGGATGGCTTGTGCGTCAGCAGGCTGACCACCACGGACAGCAGCACGTTGATCACGAAGCCGGGCACGATCTCGTAGAGGGTGCCGGACAATGCATCGATGCTGCCCCAGACGTATGCGGTGACCGCACCGGCGATCATGCCGGTGAGCGCGCCGGAAGTGCTCAGGCGCCGCCAGAACAGGGCCAGCAGGATGGTCGGTCCGAAGGAGGCGCCGAAGCCTGCCCAGGCGAAACCGACCAGGTCCAGGATGGTGTCATTGCGGCCCAGGGCAATCAGGATGGAAATCACGGAGACCACCAGCACACCCAGCCGGCCCAGCAGCACCAGGAACTTGGGCGATGCCTCGCGCTTCAGCACAATCCGGGATAGGTCCTCCACCAGGGCGGAGGAGGTGACGATCAGCTGGGAGGAGATGGTGCTCATGATCGCGGCCAGCACGGCGGCCAGGACAAAGCCGGCCACCAGCGGGTGGAAGAAGATCTGCGCCAGGCTCAGGAACACAGCTTCGGGCTCATCCAGGGTCAGGGCGTTCTGCTGGAAGTAGGCCACGCCCACCAGCGCCGTGAGGATTGCCCCCACCACGCTGAACAGCATCCAGCCGACGCCGATGCGGCGTCCGGCCTTCGCGTCGGCGGGGGAGCGCAGGGCCATGAACCGGACAATGATGTGCGGCTGGCCGAAGTAGCCCAGGCCCCAGGCCAGGGCGGAAATGATGCCCAGCGCGGTGCCGCCGGCAATCGGGTCCAGCATGTCCGGGTTCACCTCGCGCAGTGAATCCGTCATGCCGCCGAAGCCACCCACCTTGGTCAGGCCCACCACGGGCACCAGCACCAGGGCGGCCACCATCATCAGGCCCTGCACGACATCGGTGTAGCTGGCGGCCAGGAAGCCGCCGAAGAGGGTGTAGGCAATGGTGACGACGGCGACGATCAGCATGCCGGTCACATAGGTGGAGCCGAAGGAGCTCTCAAAGAAGACACCGCCGGCCACCATGCCGGAGGAGACGTAGAAGGTGAAGAAAACCAGGATGATCAGCCCGGAGACCACGCGCAGCATCCGGGAACGGTCCCGCAGCCGGTTCTCCAGAAAGCTGGGCACGGTGATCGAATTGTTGGCCACCATCGTGTAGGTCCGCAGCCGCGGCGCCACGAACTTCCAGTTCAGCCAGGCACCCACGGTCAGCCCGACGGCGATCCAGCCCTCCACCAGACCCGAGACGTAGATGGCGCCGGGCAGGCCCATCAGCAGCCAGCCGGACATGTCGGATGCGCCGGCACTGAGCGCGGCAACTCCCGGTTTCAGGTCCCGGCCGGCCAGCATGTAGTCATCCAGGTCATTGGTTTTGCGGTACGCCCAGAACCCGATTCCGAGCATGGCGAGCATGTAGATCGCCATGGCGATCACTTGGTACGTCTGGTCAGTCATTTACTTGGTGCCGTTTCAACTAGGGTGCGAGTGAGGAGTACGGCGTCCAAGTATGGCAGAGATCACACCGCCGTGAGTTCGCGCAGCCGCCGCGCGTTACGCACCGCGTGCCCCTCGCCGTCGTTGTTGAAGTAGGCGTACACGTCCCGGCCTTGCTGCTCCCATTCCCGGATCCGTTCCGCCCACCACTGCAGATCCGCCTCCGAGTAGGAGCCGGCGTACAGGTGCTCCGGGTCAGGGCCGTGCAGGCGGACGTAGACAAAATCGGCCGTGGCCCGCAGGATGCACGGCAGGTGCGCGCCGCTCATGACGGTGTACGCCGCGCCGCGCCGTTCGAGCAGGGCGAAGACCTCCTCGGCGTTCCAGCTGTCGTGGCGGAATTCCACCGCCACCCGGATCTGCGGCGGCAGGTGGGCCAGCACGTAGTCCAGGCGGTCGTCGTCGCGCTCCATGTCCGGAGAGAGTTGGAACAACAGCACGCCGGCGCGGTCGCCAAGTGCCTGGAAGCAGCGGTCAATCCGTCCGATCCACTCATCCGGGTCCCGCAGCTTCCGGGCATGGGTGAGCCCTCTTGGGGCCTTCACCGAGAAAACGTAGCCCTCCGGCAGCCGGTCGCGGTAGGCGGCGAACGCCTCCTCCCGCGGCCAGCGGTAGAAACTGCCGTTCAGTTCCACGGTGTCGAATTCCTCCGCGTACCTTTCCAGCCACACGCGCGCCGGCACACCCTTGGGGTACAGCACGTTCCGCCAGTGGTTGTAGGCCCAGCCCGATGTTCCGATATGGATGCTCACCCCATCCAACCTAGCCGCTGGCCCGGCACGGTTGCGGGATTGTGCCGGCCGGGCAGGGGTTTCACACTGGAGGCAGGCCCTGACATGCCCGCCGTCCCCGTGCAACTAGGAGCGCCCATGAACAGCAGGCTTCCCGATGAGGAGTTTCCCGACGACGGCG
Organism: Arthrobacter sp. Y3224198; assembly: GCF_059090025.1. Taxonomy (NCBI): domain Bacteria; kingdom Bacillati; phylum Actinomycetota; class Actinomycetes; order Micrococcales; family Micrococcaceae; genus Arthrobacter; species Arthrobacter sp. Y3224198. The sequence goes on along the minus strand of NZ_JBNHFG010000011.1, from coordinate 98,774 downwards.
AGGACTTCCTACACATGGTGCGGGACCTTGCGGCCAGCCCGCTGGCAATCTATTCGGCGTGGACGGATTTCTCCAGCATCACGTCCTGGTGGGGGCCGGAGGGCTTCATTGTGCCGCCGGACCGTGTATCTGCCCATGAACAGGTGGGCGGGGAATACCAGGCCTGCATGATCAACGTGGTGAGCGGCGACGAACTGTGGTGGGGCGGCGAATTCCGCATCCTTGATCCGCCGCACCAAATGGAAGCAACTCAGCAGTGGCAGGAGGCGGATGGCACCCCCACCGGTCCGCAGCGGCTGATCAACGTGGATTTGCAGCCGCTGCGGGATCGGGACGGAGAAGCCGTGACCCGCATGACGTTCCGCCATGGGCCCTTCAGCGACGACCGCGAACTGCGTTTACACCTGAGCGGCTGGGACGCATCGTTTTCCAGATTGGCAGGCTACCTGGCCCGGCGGCGAAGGCCGGACTAGGCGTCGGCTTCCCGGGTGCCAGCGGTTGCCTCGCGGGCCGCGGCCAGCGCGCTCGCGGTCATTTCGTCGGCCAGCGTCAGCACGTCATACAGGCCGGTTTGCTGAACGTCCTGACTGAACGCGTGGACGCGCGTACCGGCATCGTCCGGGCCCGGCAGGGCGAACACCAGGATGGCTGGCCGGAACTTCAGGTGTTTCAGGGCATCCTGGTGCCGCCAAGGGTCCTGGCTTGGAGCCGGCCGGTACTCACGGCTTAGTTCCACCAGGACGCTCTCGCCTATCCGGGACGCGGTTGCGCCCGGAGAAGGGAAGGCCCGGACCATGGCGTCGAGCACTTGTTCCGGATGTTTGGGCGACAGCCACGTTTCCTCTTGGTTGTAGCGTTCCCGGGCCAGGGCAAGCATGTGCTGCTGCGGCAGGGCCAACGGCCGGCGCATCCGGTTGGCCAGGACCACGGCGGCGAAGGTCCAAGCTCCCCACCACAGCACGTCGCGGAGGACCAGGGCCGGGTGCCATGGATTATCGTCCTGTACCAGGCTCAACAGGAGCCAGGTGACTGCTGCCCCGAGGAAGCCCAGGACCTTCCGCCTGAAGGGCGTGAAGAACAACACAAGGCGGGACAACAGCGGCAGGTCCCGTACCGGTTTGGCCGGGCGGGTCCGGTGTGCGGCCCGCTTCTGAGACTGGGACATGGCAGGAGTGTGGCACCGGCGATGGGGGAAGGGAACCGTGGTGGAACGGGTCACGAAATAAGCTGGCAGCCCCTGCGGTTGCATTTAGCGTGCCGGGACAAAACCGCCCGGCATGCAGGCAACTGAAAGGCAAGCCCCCATGACTGTCCCGCTCTCCATTCTCGATCTCGCCATCATCGATGAGGGCGAGAGCGCGAGGGATTCCTTCGCTTCCTCGCTGGCGCTGGCCAAGGAAGCGGAAAAGCTCGGCTACACCCGCATCTGGTACGCGGAGCACCACAACATGCCCACCATCGCCTCCTCCGCCACCAGTGTGCTGATCGGCTACATTGCCGCCCACACCGAAAGCATCCGGCTGGGCGCCGGCGGCGTGATGCTGCCCAACCACGCCCCGCTGACCATTGCCGAGCAGTTCGGCACCCTGGAGACCCTGTTCCCGGGCCGCATCGACCTGGGCCTTGGCCGGGCACCGGGCAGTGACCAGAAGACCATGCGCGCCCTGCGCCGCGACCCTATGTCCGCGGACAGCTTCCCGCAGGATGTCCAGGAACTGCAGGGCTACCTGACCGGCAACACCCTGATCCCGGGCATCAGCGCGACGCCGGGAGCGGGCACCAACGTGCCGCTGTACATCCTGGGATCTTCCCTCTTCGGCGCCAAGCTGGCCGCAGCCCTGGGCCTGCCGTACTCCTTCGCCTCGCACTTCGCCCCGCAGGCTCTGCAGGACGCGGTCAGCATTTACCGCCGGGACTTCAAGCCCTCGGCGCAGCTGGCCGAGCCGTACGTCATTGCCGGCGTCAACGTAGTGGCCGCCGAAACCTCGGAAGAGGCGCAGCAGCTGTTCAACGATTCCATGCGCCGCCGGGTGACCCAGCTCTTTGGCCGCGACCGTACATTCACGGATGAAGAAGCCGATGCCATCCTGCAGTCCCCGGGTGGACAGCAGGTCAAGCAGATGGGCCGTTACTCCGCAGTCGGTAACCCGGAAGAAGTCCGCGACTACCTCGACTGGTTCACCGGGCACGCCCAGGCGGACGAGCTGATCGTCGCCACGCAGACCGCCACCCTGGAAACGCGTCTGCGCTCCTTCCAGCTGCTGGCGGAGGCTGCGCTGCCGGTCAGCGCCTAGGCGAGCGGTGAGGCGGCGTGTTGCTGCTGTGCTAGATATGAAGGATGAGCCCTAGCAACACAGCCGCACCCGCCCCCATCCGCTGCGCGGTTCCCATGCGGTGGGGAGACATGGATGCCTACGGACATATCAACAACGTGGAAATCGTGCGGATGCTTGAAGAGGCACGCGTGCATGCCTTCGGCCCTCCGGGCGGCACGGGAGGGCCGGGAGTGGCACCCGCCGTCCCGCTGTTCACCAACGTTCCAGCCGGCACGCAGTCGCTGGTTGTCGAACACCGCATCCGGTATGTGGCGGAGCTGGCCTACCGGAACATCCCGGCCGACGTCGACGTCTGGATCAGCGCGCTCAAGGGCGCCAGCCTCACGCTCGGCTACGTAATCTCCGATCCGGTGACTGGCAAACCCTGCGTGCGGGCGGAAACCACCCTGGCGTTTGTCGACGGCGCCACGGGCGCGTTGCAGCGGCTCACTCCCGAACAGCGGGACATGGCGGCCCCTTACCGGGGCGACCCGGTCTTCGGCTGACCCGCTGCGGCCCCTCAGGTACGGGAGGCACCTTATGCGGGCCCGGCCCCGGCGCTAGCATCGGGAAATCTTCCCTGATATTTCCTAGTGCAAGGAGATGCGCTGTGGAGCACAACCTTGGTATCGCCCCGCTGGAAGCACTCTGGGTTGTCCTGGGGGCCGTAGGCATCTACGCGGCGTTTTTCCTGTTTGTCCGGGCCTTCGGCCTGCGTGCGCTGGCCACCTGGTCCACGCTGGACAAGGCTGTGGTCATTGCCCTTGGCTCCCTGCTGGGCCGGGTAATTCTGGGCTACACGCCCACCCTGGCGGCCGGCATCGTGGGGCTGGCCACCCTGTTTGCCATGCTGCGGTTGGAGCGCTGGATACGGGAGAAGGACGTGGCGTTCCTCGCCAGCCGCCCCATCCTGCTGATGGCCGGCAGCGAGGTGCTTCCCGACGGACTGCGCAAAGCGCGCGTCCTGGATGAGGAGCTGTACTTCAAGCTGCGGCAGGCCGGCATCCGGAACTTCTCCGAGGTGGCCGCCGCCATCCTGGAAACCACCGGTGACGTGACCGTGCTGCGGCGGGGACAGCGGATAGACCCGCTGCTGCTGAACCGGGTGCCCGGCCGGTCCCGGATCCCCGCCGACCTGCTCCTGCCGGAGTAGGTGTGCAGGCCGCCGTTTGGACTTTCGGCCCCGGTCCTGTAGGCTGAAACGCAGTTGTTGTGTTGCGCATTTTGTATTTCAAGCGGCGAAACCCAAACGGGCTAGCCGCTTTTCTGTAAAAGCGGTAAAGGAACACCGCGACTGAAACCTCCCGAAAGTCGGGAAGTGTTTCAATCCAGAAGGAATATTAAAATGGCTACAGGTACCGTGAAATGGTTCAACTCCGAAAAGGGCTTCGGCTTCATTGAGCCCGACGACGGCAGCGCCGACGTCTTCGCTCACTACTCCGCTATCAACTCCAACGGCTACAAGTCGCTGGACGAGAACCAGAAGGTTAGCTTCGACACCGAGCAGGGCCCCAAGGGTCCGCAGGCCTCGAACATCCAGGCCCTCTAATTTCTTAGAGACTTTGTAACGGCTTCAGTGCCGTAACAGCATCAAGCAGGACGGGTTCGCCCGTCCTGCTTTTGCGTTAACGGCCCCTTCCCCACCCAAGCGGCACACCCACGCTGACCGTGGTTTCAAAGCCGCTGATGCAGCGGTGCCGGCATGCACGGTGCTGTGCTGTTACTGCTCTGCCGCCCCATCCGGCTGGCCCGCCTGCGTAGCGGCGCAGGCGTCCGGGTAAGGCGGCTTTAATATTCCTGCGAGCTCTGCGAGCAAGGAATTTCGTTGCCGCCGTCCCGGGCACCGGTGCCGCGGACCTGCCGCGGGCACCGGTGCCGCGGACCTGCCGCGGACACCGGAGCCGCGGACACAACCTAGTCGCGAATCCGCACAGCAGCCTCGCGCAGATACTGTTCCACGCGGGTGTACGCGTCCTGGGTCAGCGCCTTCCACAGGTTCATGCTCAGCACCGGATCCTTTTCGGCCAGGTCCTCGATCGCCTCAGCGGTCAGCACCTTCAGCTTCAGCGGTCCGGCGGCCTTCACTGTGGTTTCCTGGCGCTTGTCCTCGCCCATGGCCATTTCCCCGAAGGTCATGCCCGGACCCAGGGTGGCGAGCTTGACCCGGACGCCGTCCGGCCCGGGCATGGAAGTGGTGATGTGCCCGGAGACGATAAAGAACACACCGCCGAAGCGCTGGCCCACGCGCCGGACCACATCGCCGTCGTCGAACGTGCGGTCTTCCATCCTGTCCTGCAGCAGCCTGGCCTGCTCCGGTTCCAGCGGGCCGAGCGCGGGGGAGTCGGCCGGTTCAATGGCGTCCGGCAGCACCAGCTCGGTGCCGTAGCCTTCCAGCAGCTTGTTCTCGCTCCACTCGATGGCGGCGGAGCGGGTGGCGAAGGAGGCGGTGTCCCGGCCCTTCTCCAGCAGTGCCTCGGTCACCGAACCCTCGATATCAACCAGGGCCAGTTCGCGTCCGTCCCTGCGCAGCATGTCTTCCGCCTCGGCGATCAGCCGGATGGCGACGTCGGACACCTCGTCCACGCTGCGCAGGTCGGCCACCACAATTTCGACGTCGTCGTCCAGCTCGCTGAGCGCACGGACCATCGATTCGGCGCCCGCGAAGAGCAGGTCCCCGTTCAGTTCGATTACCTGTACGCGGTGGCCGTGACCCGCGAGGATCTCCGCCGCTTCATCGGTGCGGCGGATGCCCGAGGGCGTGGCGGTGATGTCATACATGGCCCGGATGGCCGAGCGGCCGGTGCGGGCGGCCCGCACAAAGTGCAGTCCGAGGTCCTTGGACAGCCGCTGGCTGACGGCGACGCCCCGCACGCTGTTGCCGTGTTCGTCCAGGGGCGGGGAGTATATGGCGAGGCCTACCTGCCCCGGCAGGACGGCGAGAATGCCGCCGGCCACGCCGGATTTGGCGGGCATGCCGACGCTGCTGATCCAGGAGCCCGCGTCGTCGTACATGCCGCATGTGGTCATCACCGACAACACGCGTTCCACCGAAGCCAGGTCAAGGACTTCCTCGCCGGAGAGGGGATGCCGTCCGCTGTTGGCCAATGTGGCGGCCATCAGTGCCAGATCCCGGGCGTTCACCATGACCGAACACTGCCGGAAGTAGTCCTTGATGATCGGTGCCGGATCGGATTCGATGATGCCGAAGGAGCGCAGCAGGTAGGCCAGTGCGGTGTTGCGGTGGCCCGAGCGCACCTCGGAGGTGTAGATCCGCTGGCTGACGGAGAGGTCCCGGCCGGCGAAGGCGGAGTAGGTGTCCAAAATGCGCTTGAACCGGGTCCGGCCGCCGGAGCCTTTGACCAGGGACGTTGCAGTGAGGGCGCCGGCGTTAATCATCGCGTTGGCGGGCCGGCCGGTGCCCTCCGCCAGCGAGATTTCGTTGAAGGAATCCCCGGACGGCTCCACGTCCACCTTTTCGTCCACGGCGTCCATGCCCAGGTCGGCCAGGGCCAGGCCGTAAGTGAACGGTTTGGAGATGGACTGGATGCTGAACTCTTCGCGGGTGTCGCCCACTTCGTAGACATAGCCGTCGGCAGTGGCCAGGGCTATGCCGAAACAGTCCGGATCCACGCTGGCCATGGCAGGGATGCCGCTATACGGTGTGCCGTCCTTCAACCCGGCCAGTTCGGCGTGGATCTTGCGGAGGTAGTGCTCAATGGGGGAGTCCATACTTCCAGACTATGGGCTCCCAGAGGGGTGACTCTGCTCAGGGCCCCGTTGTATGCTTATAGCAGTTGCGGAGTTGCGCAATATGTAAGTTCAAGCGGCGAAACCCAGATCCAGGGCCAGCCGCTTTTTCTGTAATTTGCCACCAAGGACGACGCAGCCTGAAACTCCCCGACGGTCGGGGCTGGTTTCGCTTTAGAAGGATGATTAAAAATGGCAACAGGTACCGTGAAATGGTTCAACGCTGAAAAGGGCTTTGGCTTCATCGAACCCGATGATGGCAGCGCCGATGTTTTCGCCCACTACTCCGCTATTAACGCCAGTGGCTACCGGTCTCTCGAAGAGAACCAGAAGGTCAGCTTCGACACCGAGCAGGGCCCCAAGGGTCCGCAGGCCGTCAACATCCAGCCTGCCTAATTAGACTTACAGGTCCGTTTCACGGGCCCGCTTGACTCAGGAGCAGGACGGGAGAAATCCCGTCCTGCTTTTGTTTTGCCCGGGGCCGCAGTGCTGCCGGCCGAACCCGACGCATACCCGCCGTTTCTTTTCCCGCGCATATCCCGGATGTAAGAATGACCATGCCGGGTGATGCGCGGCACACTACTGCGCAGGTATCCTCGCCCGGCTCCTCGGCCCAAGGTAAGGAACCCGGAATGTCCAACATCCCCCAGAGACCGCTTAACCACGCACACGCAGTGGACGACGACGGCGGCGCCCCCGCCAAATGGAAGGTGATCGGCCCGGGCCTGGTGGTGGCGGCAACCGGCGTCGGTGCCGCCGATATGGTGGCCACGCTCGTGGCCGGCTCGCGCTACGGCTACGCCCTGCTGTGGGCCGTCGTCCTGGGTGTTGTCCTGAAGATCATCCTGGTGGAGGGTGCGGGCCGCTTCACGCTGGCCACCGGCCGCACCATCTTTGAGGGCTGGCGTTCCCTGGGAAAGTGGACCACCTGGTATTTCGGCCCCTACATCATGGTGTGGGGTTTCATTTACGGCGCCACCGCCATGTCCTCCGCCGCCCTGCCGCTGGCCGCCGTGTTCCCGGCCCTTCCGCTGACTGCCTGGGCAGTCCTGATGGGTCTGGCCGGTTTCGTGATGGTCTGGTTCGGGAAATACGCCACGTTCGAGAAGATCACCGCCGTCCTGGTGGGCCTGATGTTCGTGACCGTGGTGGGGCTCGCAGTGATTGCCACGCCCAACATCCCGGCGATGTTCGCCGGACTGGTTCCGATGATCCCCGCGGGCGGCGTCGTCTACACTCTGGCGCTTGCCGGCGGCGTGGGCGGCACCATCACCCTGGCCGCGTACGGGTACTGGCTGCGGGAAAAGGGCTGGTACACGCCCAAATGGATGCGGGTGATGCGGATCGACAATTCCATGGCCTACGTGATGACCGGGATTTTCGTGGTAGCCATGCTCATTGTCGGCGCTGAAGTGGTGCGGTCTGCCGGCGTTGCCCTTTCCAGCGGCGACGCCGGCCTGCTGGACCTGTATGACGTGCTGAAAGCCGAGTACGGAAACGTGGTGGGCACAGGCTTCCTGGTGGGCTTCTGGGCGGCGTCCTTTTCCTCGATCATCGGGGTGTGGAACGGTGTCTCGCTGATGTTCGCGGATTTCTGGGGAAACATCCGCGGCAAGGAATCCGGGCATCCGGATACCCGGGTAGGCGGCAAGTACTTCCGCTTCTACGTCCTGTGGCTGACTTTCCCGCCGATGATCCTCTTCCAACTCGGCCAGCCGATCGCCCTTATCCTGGCCTACGGAGTGCTGGGTTCGCTGTTTATGCCGTTCCTTGCCCTGACGCTGCTGGGCCTGCTCAACGGCAGGCGCATACCCAAGGAATGGGCCAACAAGCTCCATACCAACCTGGCCCTGGGACTGACCGCGTTGCTGTTTGTGGCACTTGGCCTGCAGCAGGCGTGGGACGCCATCCAGAAAGCCCTTTAGCCCCCCGGATTGAACGGCAGTACAGTCCTTCAGAGACCATCGCCGGTGCTGCGGCGGCGGCCCAGTTTAGCGCAGTAACCGGGCTTCCACGAGGGGTAAAACCGGGTAGAAAAAAAGTGGTTACGGGCCATCTACGCCATGAATCTGCTCCGCTACGCTATATGGAGGGCGAGAGAAGGTTGCAGCATGGAAACCAGTGCAACGGGTGGCCTGGGCAGGCTCATTGCAGGCAGGTACCGGCTTATCGAACCTATCGGCCACGGCGGCATGGCAACCGTCTACCGCGGCCAGGATGAAGCGCTCGGGCGCGACATTGCCGTGAAGCTCTTCAGGGCCAGCGCCCTGGCGGCAGACGACGTCGGGCGGCAGGAAAACGAGATGCGGCTGCTGGCCTCCCTGTCGCATCCGGGGTTGGTGACCCTGTTCGACGCCGGCAAGGACGACGCCGGGCGCGACGACGGCGAAGCGGGTGAGCCGCGCACTTATCTGGTGATGGAACTCGTGGAGGGCCCCGACCTCCGCAAGCGCCTCCGTGAGACCGACGTGCAGCACACGGACATCGGCTTCATCGGTGCCGAGCTGGCGGGGGCCCTGGCCTACATCCATAACCGCGGGGTGGTGCACCGTGATGTGAAGCCGGCCAACATCCTGCTTCCGCCCGCCATTCCCGGCACCGCCCTGCGGGCCAAGCTGACGGATTTCGGCATTGCCCGGATCCTTGACGGCGCCCGTATCACGGCCGCCGGCGCCACGCTGGGGACAGCGAACTACCTCAGTCCGGAGCAGGCCTCCGGCATCGAGGCGCAGGCGTCCAGCGACATCTACTCGCTGGGCCTGGTGCTGCTCGAATGCGTGACCGGCCGGGTGGAATACGGCGGCAGTGCCATCGAGTCCGCCGTTGCCCGTCTCAGCAGGGATCCGGATCTTCCGGCCTCGCTGGATCCGAAGCTGCGCGGGCTGCTGGCGGCGATGACCAGCCGCGACCCGGACCTACGGCCCACTGCCGCAGAAGTCTCGGCCGGGCTGCTGGACTACCGCTGGGCCGAAGGCACCGTCCGGCCGGTTTCCACCACGGACTCGTCCGCTCTTCCCGGGGCCGGGGCCGGGGACCTGTGGACCGGACCGGTAACGGCGGAGGCGTCCCCGCCGGAACGGCGGTCCGAACCGCAGCCCGCCGCCCGGCAGCAGGTACCGGGATCCGCCGTCGGATCTGCTTCCCTGCCGGCAGGGGAGGAAGTTCCCCTGCTGCGGCCGGCCGTACTGGCGGGTGAACTGCATCCCTCGGCGCCGCTGCCGCTCAGCTCCCCGCCTGCCGATCCGCCCACGGTGGGGAAAGCCGCCTCCATGGTTGCCGCGGCCCAGGTGTCGCGGGTGCAGGTGATGGCGGACCAGCGTCCCTCGCCGGCCGGACGGGCACTGCTTGCCGTCCTGGTGATGACGGTGCTGACCGCTGCCGTGGTCCTGATGCTGGGCCGGGTGGGGGCCCTTCCGGACGGGCAGGTGGTTCCCGGGGATATCGGCCACAACCTGGAACGGCTGCAGGACAGCTTCGGGCCCTAGCCGGTTGGGATCAGCCGGCCGGAAACACGCCGTCGGGCAGGACCGCCCCGCCGGGCGATACTGGATAGGTGAGTATTTCTGCCCTGACCGCTGATTCCCGTTGCCCCTGCCTGAGCGGGGAAACCTACGGCAGCTGCTGCGGCCGGTTCCACTCCGGCAGCGCATCCGCGCCCACCGCCGAGGCCCTGATGCGTTCGCGCTACAGCGCGTTTGCCGTCGGCAATGCCCCCTATCTGCTGGCCACCTGGCATCCCGACCACCGACCGGACCAGTTGGACTTGGACCCGGAGCTTGAATGGCGGCGGCTGGACATCCTTGCCACCTCCGGCGGCGGCCCCCTGGATTCCACGGGAACGGTGGAGTTCACTGCCCACTACCGGCAGGACGGCCAACGCGGCAGCCAACATGAACTGAGCCGCTTTGTCCGGGAGAACGGCCAATGGCTCTATCTGGACGGCGTATAGCCGTCCGCTTCTTCCAACCCCGGCGGCCCACGACCTAGGCTGGATAACATCCGACGGCTGCCGGCCGGCGAGGCAGGTACGCTCCGGGAAGCTCCCGAAATGCAGGTGCATCCCAGGCCCTGCATGCGGTCGGATGAGCAGGCGAGGACACTATGAAAGCACTCGTTTACGAAGGTCCCGGGCAGAAGTCCTGGAAGGATGTACCGGATCCCCAGATCCAGGACCCAAGGGACGCCATCATCAAGATTGATTCCACCACCATCTGCGGTACTGATCTGCACATCCTCAAAGGCGATGTGCCGGCCGTGACGCCTGGTCGGATCCTGGGCCATGAAGGTGTCGGCACCATCACCGAAACCGGCAGCGGGGTCACCAATTTCAAGGTGGGCGACAAAGTCATCCTTTCCTGCGTGTCCGCAGACGGGTCCTGCAGTTTCTGCCGGGACGGCCTGTACTCGCACTGTCTGGGCGAGGAAGGCAGCGTGGGCATCGGCTGGATATTCGGCCATCTGATTGACGGCACCCAGGCCGAATATGTCCGTGCCCCCTACGCTGACACCTCGCTGTACCACCTGCCGGAAAACGTGTCGCAGGAACACGGCGTTCTGCTGAGCGATATCTTTCCCACCGGATTCGAAATGGGTGTGCAGTACGGGCGGACCAAGCCCGGTGACGTGGTGGCCGTGATCGGTGCGGGCCCGGTGGGCCTGGCCGTGATCTCCACGGCACGGCTCTACGGGGCCGCGAAGGTCATTGCCGTGGATTTGGATGCCAACCGGGTTGAGCAGGCCCGAAAGTTCGGGGCAACGCACGGCGTCAATTCCGGGGACGCCGACTGGCGTGACCAGATCATGGCCCAAACCGACGGCTGGGGAGTGGACGTGGCCGTTGAAGCGGTGGGCATCCCGGCGACCTTCGAGATGTGCACCAACATTGTCCGCCCCGGCGGCAACGTTGCGAACGTGGGTGTGCACGGGAAGCCGGTCAGCTTGGAACTGGACCGGCTGTGGATCGAGAACATCGACATCAGCATGGGCCTGGTGAACACCAATACCCTGCCCATGCTGCTGAAACTGGTGGCGGAGGGAAAGCTTCCGGCGGAGGAATTCATCAGCCACCGGTACCCCCTGCACGACATCATGGAGGCCTATGACACCTTCTCGCGCGCGGCGGAAACCGACGCGTTGAAAGTGATCCTGCAGGCCTAGTCCGATCGCGGAAGCAGCCGGGCGGGCAGCCGGATGCCCGCCCGGCTGTTTTTTGCGCATTCGGGGTGCGGGCAGATAATGAGAACCGCGGTGAGCAACTGCCGCCGCAGTTTTCGCTCAAAAGAGGTTTTCCATGTCCAATGGCACTTCCGCCGGCACCATGATTGCCGGACGTCTCAACGTTGAAACGGGCACTTTCGCCATGAAGGAGGTCCCGATTCCCGAGCCCGGCCCCGGGTTCGTCCGGATCAAGGTCGGTGCCGCCGGAGTCTGCCTCTCCGACGTCCACCTGATCCAGGGTTTGCTCCGCCCGCAGTTCCTCAAGGGCAGCGAGGTCACCCTGGGCCACGAGGTGGCCGGCACTGTGGACCTGCCCGGCGCCGGCGTCACCTCCGTTGCCCCCGGCGACCGCGTGGTGGTCCAGGCCGGTTACGAGTACAACGGCGTCACGCTCACCATGGGAGTGGACTACGACGGCGGCTGGGCCGAGTACCTGGTGGTTCCTGCCGGCGTGCTGGTTCCGCTGGGCGACGACATCCCCTTTGACCAGGCCTCCATCATTCCCGACGCCGTTTCCACCCCGTGGGGCGCCATCGCCTCCACCGCGGATGTGCGTGCCGGAGAAGCAGTGGGCGTCTGGGGCATCGGCGGACTTGGAGCCCACGGGGTCCAGTTGCTGCGCCTGATCGGTGCGGCGCCCATCATCGCCGTCGACCCCATTCCCGAAGCGCGGGAACGCGCCCTCGAATTCGGCGCCGACCTGGCACTGGACCCGATGGCCGCGGATTTTGCCGAGGCCATGAAGGCCGCCACCGGCGGCAAGGGACTGGATGTCGCCCTGGACTTCGCCGGCGTGGACGCCGTCCGCAGCCAGGCCGTCAACTGCCTGGGCCTGCGCGGCCGCCTGGTGCTGGTGGGGTTGTCCGGCAAGCCGATGACCATCAATGACAGCACCGGTTTCTCCTATGCCCGCAAGCAGATCCGCGGGCACTACGGCTCCGAGGCGCACCACGTTCCGCAGCTGGTTGCCCTCACCCGGCTGGGGCGGCTGGACTTCGCCAAATCCGTCAGCGCCCGCATCCCGCTGGCCGATGCCGAGAAGGCCGTCCAGGCCCTGGACGCCAAGGAAGGCAACCCGATCCGCCTGGTGCTGATCCCGTAGCCGGTCCTTAACCTCAGCAGCCTCCCGCGTTCCGGCGGGAGGCTGCTGCTGTTCTGCGGCCCGGATCAGGGCATGTCGGCGTACCGGACAGCGTCGGCCAGGGCCTGTTCCATCCCCTTGCTGTCCAGCGCCGTGACGTAGGCGGGGGTGTCCCGCTGCCAGCGCCAGCCTTCGGACAGCGGGCCGGCGTTCACGACGTCGAACCCGAACTCATTGATCAGGGATGAGACAAGTTCCTTGGACGCGGCGTCGTTGCCCGCGATCGGCAGGGCACGGCGGTTGGGTGTGCCCGGCAGGGAGCCCTGGCTGGCCAGGTGGTCCGCAGTGATGTTGTTGAACGCCTTCACCACGTGCGAATCCGGCAGGTGGTTCTGCAGCAGTTCGCTGGTGGTGGTGGACTCGTCGTCGAGCTCGGCAATGTTGCCATCACGCTGGGGGTAGTAGTTCATGGTGTCGATGACGGTCTTGCCGCGCAGCTCTTCCACCGGGACCTGCGGGTAGTTCTTCAGCGGAATGGTGACCACCACAATGTCCCCAGCTGCCGCAGCCTCCGCCGGGGTGGCGGCGCGCGCGTGCTCACCGAGTTCCATGATGAGCGGCTGCAGCGTCTCGGGCCCGCGCGAGTTGCTCAGGACGACGTCGTAGCCCTGCCTAATCGCGAGACGTGCCAGCTGGGAGCCGATGTTCCCGCTGCCGATGAAGCCGATGGTACGAATCCGTGGGGTGCTCTCCAATGTGCTCATACAGGCTTAAACCCTGTGACGTACGAAATATTCCGACGTAGTTCCCGTGCTGTTACGTCTCGGAAACCTGCGGTTCCTAGGATCGGCGCATGTCTGCAGCCGTATTTGCCCCTGACCCCGTAGCCGTTCGTAACTCCCGGCGGAAAACGCTTTTGTGGATGGGGGTGGGCATTGTCCTGCTGCATCTGCTGGGATGGGGCGGATTCCTGCTGCTGGTGCTCCCGCACGGTTACACGGCCGCCGGCGGCTCGGGGTTCGGTGTCGGACTGGCGTTGACGGCGTACCTGCTGGGAGTACGGCATGCCTTTGATGCGGACCATATTGCCGCTATCGACAACACCAGCCGCAAGCTGGCCGCAGGCGGTAACCCGCCGGTTTCCACGGGGTTCTGGTTTGCGCTGGGCCATTCAACTGTGGTGCTGCTGGCCGTGGGGCTGTTGGCTGCCGGCGTGAACGCCGTCGCCGGGCAGCTGTCCGACGACGGCTCCGTCCTTCGGCAGTTTGCCGGTGTCTGGGGGCCGGCCGTGTCCGGGAGCTTCCTGCTGCTGATCGGGGCCATCAACCTGCTGGCCCTGCGCGGGATCATCCGTGCCTACCGGAAGCTGCGCGCCGGCGGCTACAACGACGCCGAGCTGGAGGTGGCGCTCGACCAGCGCGGGCTTCTCGCCCGGCTGCTGGCTCCGGTGTCGCGCCGGGTGGACAAGGCATGGAAGCTGTATCCGCTGGGATTCCTGTTCGGCCTGGGACTGGACACCGCCACGACCATCGGCCTGTTTGTGGTGGCCGGCGGCGCCGTCGTTGTCCTGCCGTGGCAGGCCGTGATGGTGCTGCCGCTGCTCTTCACGGCCGGCATGGTGCTGTTCGATTCGCTGGACGGAATCCTCATGAGCCGGGTCTACCGGTGGGCGTTTGACCGTCCTGCACGGAAGGTGTTCTACAACCTGGTGATCACCGGGGTGTCAGTGCTGGCGGCGTTCGGCGTAGGGACTGTTGTCCTGGGCGGGCTGTTCACGGAAACCCTGTCCCTGTCTTCGGGGCCTGTGGCCTGGGTGGGGAACCTGGACCTGGAGTACCTCGGATTTGCCGTGGTGGGCCTGTTTGTTGCGGCTTGGGCTGCGGCGTACTCGTGGTGGAAGGCGTCGGGGACAGAGAACATGTCCGGGGTGCGGGGGAGCCAAAGCACCTGAGTACGGCTCGCCGCCGTTGGTGGTCCAGCTACCGGGTGACTGCGATGTTGAATGCCGGGCTGCGCAGGGCACCCATCAGCGCTGCGAACAACAGGAAGTAGTGTTCCACCGCCCGGGCGGTGGCTATGCCGCCCAGGTCCACCTGCCGGTCCGGTTCCCAGCCGAGGTCCGCCAGCAGGCCGGACACCACGGCCTTGGCCTCGGCGTCGTTTCCGGAGAGGAACACATTGGTTGGCGCCGACAGCTGCGCCGGGTTTATGCCGATAGGACCGCCAACGGTGCTGAGGGTTTTGACCACCTGCGTTTCGGGCAGGGCACGCTGCAGTCGTTCACCCAGGCTGGAGTCCGGATAGATGAGATCCATCTGTCCGTTCACCGCATTGCCGATATCAATCAGCACACGCCCGGACAGCTGGTCGCGCAGCGGGGTCAGGACCTCCAGCGAGTGGGCCGCCGCCAGTGCGCTGAGGACCACGTCCGAGCCCGCGGCCGCTTCGGCATAGCTGACCGCAGGGCCGGGCAGCCCCGTTTGCTCCTCCGGGGTCCGGGATCCGTAAACGACGTCGTGCCCTGCCTTGGAAAAACCCTCTCCGAGGGTCCTGCCCATGTGGCCGGTACCGAGAATGGAAATACGCATGGCTGGTCCTGTCCGGCGGCGGATGCCGCCTGCTATTATTCGAATTTGAACTAACATCGAGAAACGTAACAGGTAGTTCAAATTTGAACAAGACCCCGGGGGAGAAACTTTGACAGCCCGTCTCAGTGAGGATGAACTTGCCGCCTACTTCGCCCTCCGCGGCGCGGGGGACCGGCTGCAGCGGGAGGTGAGCCGGCAGCTTCGGTCATACGGGCTCACGGAGGTTCAGTTCTCCATCCTTGCCAGTCTCAGCGGAGCGCCGGAGGGGATGGGAATGACCGAGCTGGCCGGTGCCCTGGTGGTGACCAAAAGCGGTCTGAGTTACCAGGCCGGCCAGCTCGAAGGTAAGGGGCTGGTGCTCCGGTCCGCCGCCGCCGGTGATGAACGCGCGGTCCGGCTCGTGCTGACCGAAGCAGGACGCGAACTGATTGCACGGGTGCTCCCGGAGCATGTGCAACTGGTCCGCCGGCTCTTTATCGACCGTTTGGATGCGGCCGATCTGGCAACGGTGCGTTCCTCGCTGGCCAAGGTGGCCCGGGACTGACGCAGCGGGTCAGGCCAGCTGGGTCTTCCAGTGGGCAAACTCCGGTTCAACCTCCCCGTCCGCGGCATGCGCGGTTGAGCTGAGGGCACGCACGACGGCGCCCGGCAGCGCCAGCTCGAACCGGCGGGCCGCGGTTTCCGTTCCGCCGGATGCGGATGCGGATCCGGTTGGGGATGCGGCGGATCCCGAGTCGGATGCAGGCCGCCAGCCGGCGGCCGTCACGCTAGCCAGCACCTTGGCGCGGCCCAGGACGCCGACGGCGCGGTGCCGCATCCCGTGCAGGTCCAGGTCCTCATACAGGTAGTCGCCGCCGTCTGCGCCGGTCACCCGGATCACGCTGCGCAGCGGACCGGCATCCTCCCCGGAGCGGCCCAGGACCAGGGTTTCCCGGAGCAGCACCCGGGCGTCCGTGCCCAATCGGATATGGGTCTCGCGCAGCACGTTGGACCCGGCAGCCGCCACAAAGGGAGCTCCGGACCAGATCAGCACCGATCCCTCGGCCAGGACAGCGTCCAGGCACCAGCGGGACTGCCGGCCCTCGGCGTCGTATGCCACCATGCCCGCCGGTTCGACCACCTCGAGTGTGACACCGGGACCCACGGAGACCTCGATGCGCACGTCGTCGCCGCCCAGCAGCATCATGTGGATGCCGATCAGCGCCACCCGCAGGTGCCGCCGCCCGTGCGCGGAGGCGCCGGACACAGGACCGCCGGACACCGGCCGGGGAGCCAGATAATGGCCCTGGTCCAGCACGGCAAACCGCGCCCCGTCTCCGGAGGCCTCGACGGCGATGCGTGTGGGCCGCGGCCGTGCCGGGAAAGCGGCGCCGGCCGGGCCCGCCGCATGTCCGGCCTCAGTGCTGATGGACAGTGTCCGCATCCTCGCTGCCGTGGGTGTGGATGTACCCGCCGTCCTCGTCCGCGTGGAAGTGCGGTGCCATGGGACCGGGATCCTGGGGAGTGTGCTGCCCGGACCGGTGGCTGGCCACCATGGAACGCACCCACGCACTGAGTTCATCCACGGTGTCCTGCCGCTTGCGGGACAAGGCCAGCACGGGTCCGCCTTCCCGGGCCTCGACGGCGTCGGCCACCATCTGCTCCACGTCCACGTCCACGTAGGGTGCCAGGTCGATCTTGTTGATCACCAGCAGATCTGCCCGGGCAATCCCGGGGCCGCCCTTCCGGGCCACGTCGCCGCCGCCGGCCACATCCAGGACAAAAATCTGGGCGTCCACCAGGGCGGGGGAGAAGGTGGCGGTGAGGTTGTCACCGCCGCTTTCCACCAGCACCAGGTCCAGCGGCGCGAAATCGGCTTCCAGGTCCTCCACGGCCAGGAGGTTGGCGGTGACATCGTCGCGGATGGCGGTATGCGGGCAGGCACCGGTTTCCACCGCGCGGATGCGTTCGGCGGGCAGCACGCCGGCGGAGCGCAGGAACCGGGCATCCTCGTCGGTGTAAATGTCGTTGGTGATCACGCCTATCTGCAGTTCGCCGGACATGGCGCGGCAGATGGTGGCGATCAGCGAGCTTTTGCCGGTTCCCACCGGACCGGCGACGCCGAGGCGCAGCGACCGGCCCGCCGGGACGGAAAGCGGGGTTTCGGGCAACAGGTGTTCAGGCAACGAACAGCCTCCTTGTTCTGGTGGTGTGGTCTTCGGCCCAGTGCTCCATCCACGGAGCGCTGAGCGCAGGAATGTTATGGGCCGATTGGATCCGCAGGGCATCCGCCGCAACGGCATCGATTTCCGCTGCCGCCTGCAGGATCCAGGCGGTGGCATCCATCGGGTCGATGGGCAGCAGCTTCAGCGCGGCGGCCACCACGGACTGTGCGTCGTCGTAACAGCACAACCGGGCCAGCTCGGGTTCGCCGACGCCGAGGGCGGCGGCGGTGACACCCAGGGCAACGGGACGGGTGGGTTTCGGCACGCCGCGCTGCAGTTCGATGACGGCGGGATGCCCGGGCGCAAGTTTGCCGGCCAGCCGCAGCATGCCCCGGCCCAGCCGCCGGGAGGCCTCGCGCTGGGCGGCGGAGGGGGTGCGCGCATCCAGGGCGGCTTCGATGGCCTCGAAGCCCGACGGCGGAGTTCCGCATGCTGCCCGGTGCGCCAGGACCGCCGCCGCTGTTTCCACCCGGATCACCGTGTGCAGCCGGGAGAGCAGATACGGGTACACGCCGTCGACGTCCAGCCCCGCGAGCACCGCCGGTTCCAGCCCGGCCGAGTGCGAGTAGGCCCCGGAGGGCAGCCGCGAGTCGGCGAGCAGGAACGCGGCAATGCCGGCGGTTTCGGGGACAGCCATGGCTAAAACAGCGAGTAGCGCTGGGTCAGGGGCAGTTCGGAGACCGGCGCCGGTTCAATGACCTGCCCGTCGATGCTGACCATAAAGGTTTCCGGGTTGACGCGTATCTCCGGCAGCGCGGTGTTGTTGGGCAGCGACGCCTTGGTGACGTTACGGGTGGAGCGGATGGGGGTCAGCGACCGGGTCAGGCCCAGCCGGTCCGCCAGACCGTCCTCCAACGCGGCCGGCGCCACGAAGGAGGTGGACAGGTGCGGTGCGGACGACGGCGTCCCGGCCAGAGCCTCCCGCATCCAGACGGGCTGGGGCGTGGGCAGCGTGGCGTTGGGGTCGCCCATCTGGCCGGCAACAATGGCGCCGCCCTTGATCACCAGGAGCGGACGGATGCCGAAGAACGCCGGATCCCAGAGCACCAGGTCGGCCATCTTGCCCACTTCGACGGATCCCACCTCGTGGTCGATGCCGTGGGCCACCGCCGGGCAGATGGTGTACTTGGCGATGTACCGGCGCACCCGCTCGTTGTCTGCGGGGAGCGCTGATTCCGTGGCGCCCATGTAGTCCTTCATCACGTGGGCCACCTGCCAGGTGCGGGTGATGGTTTCCCCGATGCGGCCCATGGCCTGCGCGTCGGAGGACGTGATGGACATGGCGCCCAGATCCTGCAGCACGTCCTCGGCCATCATGGTGTTGGCCCGGATACGGGACTCGGCAAACGCCAAGTCCTCCGGGATGCGCGGATTCAGGTGGTGGCAGACCATCAGCATGTCCAGGTGCTCGGCCACCGTGTTGACCGTGAACGGCAGTGTCGGGTTGGTGGAGGCGGGCAGCACGTTCGCCGCCGCCGCCACCGTTATGATGTCCGGGGCGTGGCCGCCGCCGGCTCCCTCGGCGTGGAAGACGTGGATGCCGCGGCCCTTGATGGCGGCCAGGGTGTCCTGCACGTAGCCGGCCTCGTTGAGTGAGTCCGCGTGCAGCGCCACTTGGACGCCCCACCGGTCCGCTGCCGTCAGGGCCGCGTCGATGGCGGCCGGCGTCGAGCCCCAGTCCTCATGGACTTTGTAGCCGGCGGCCCCGGCCAGTGCCTGCTCGGCCAGGGCCGCCTGGCTGACGGTGTTGCCCTTGCCGTAGAGCAGGAAGTTCATCGGCAGGTGGTCCAGGGCCCGGTGCATCACCTGCAGGTTCCAGGCCCCGGGGGTGACCGTGGTGGCCTTGGATCCTTCTGCGGGCCCGGTGCCCCCGCCGCCCACGGTGGTGATGCCGGAGGCGAGGGCCTCACGCAGCGCTTCGGTGCCCAGCAGGTGGACATGGGTGTCGATGCCGCCGGCCGTGAGGATCCGGCCTTCACCGGCAACCACTTCGGTACCGGGTCCGATCACCAGTGCGGGATCGATGCCGTCCATGATGTCCGGGTTGCCGGACTTCCCGATCCCGGCAATGCGGCCGTTCCGCACCCCGACATCGGCACGCACAATGCCCCAGTGATCCACGATGATGACGTTGGTGATGATCAGGTCCGGTGCGCCCTCCGCGGAGGTGCGGGTGGACTGGGCCATCGATTCGCGGATGTTCTTTCCGCCGCCGAAGACGGATTCGTCGCCGCCGAAGGTGTAGTCCTTCTCGGGGCTGATCCACAGGTCGGTATCCCCGAGCCGGATCGAGTCGCCGGTGGTGGGTCCGTACAGGTGCGCGTATTCGTTCCTGCTGATCCGCATGGTCAGGCTCCCTCCCCGTTTCGCAGCTGCAAGCCGGGAACCGTCCCCGTGCCGGCCAGCCGTACCAGAGTCACTTCCCGCGAGGCACCGGGTTCAAACCGGACGGCCGTTCCGGCAGGTACACCCAGCCGGAAGCCCACGGCGGCGTCCCGGTCGAAGCTCAGCGCCGTGTTGACGTCCGCGAAGTGGAAGTGGGAGCCGATCTGGACCGGACGGTCGCCGTCGTTGGTGACCACGAGCACCCGGGTCTCCCGTCCGGCGTTGATTTCCAGGTCTCCCTCTGCCGAGCGGATCTCGCCGGGAACCAAGCGCCCGCTCATGAGATGGGGTCCGTAATGGTGACCAGCTTGCGGCCGTCCGGGAAGGTGGCTTCAATCTGCAGGTCCGGAATCATTTCCGGTACCCCCTCCATCACCTCATCCCGGCGCAGCACCTGGCGGCCCTCGCTCATGAGGTCAGCAACCAGGCCGCCCTCTCGGGCGCGCTCCATCACCCAGCAGGAGAGCAGGGCAACGGCCTCGGGGTAATTGAGCCGGACACCGCGGCCCAGCCGGTCGCGGGCAACCATGCCGGCAACGCTGAGCAGCAGCTTGTCCTTATCGGCGGGAGTGAGGAACATGCGGTGATTCTGCCACCGGGTTGTTTCCGTGGTGTTGCGTAATTGCCGAATATGACGCCGATGTTTTCCGGCAGGTCCGGGGCGGGCCGGACCTGCCGGGGGCCGCGGTGGTGCTCAGCCTTTGGCTTTGGCTTTTTCCGATTTGGCCGACTTGGCGGACTTGGCAGCCTTCGCCGCTGCCTTGCCGGACGCCCCGGCCGTGGCGGCCTTCCCAGCGTTTTTCCCGGAGCCCTTGACGGCCTTGGCTATTTCCTTGGCGCCCACGGCCGCGGCGGCTCCCTTCACGGGTGTGGGGACCTTGACCGTCTTGACCTTGGTCTTGGGCCTCTTGCGGTCCAGAACCAGCGAGGCGGCTATCCCCGACATCCAGATGTCCTTCGCCAGGCCCGTACCCGCGGCGGAAGGACGGATACCGTCTTCCTCGGTCATGCCCGGTGTCTTCAGATACATACGGACCATGCCGCCGGAGAAGGCCCCCAGCACCAGACCGGCCAGGCGGCTGGGGATAAACGGGAGCAGGAGGGTCAAGCCAACGCAGATCTCGGCATTGCTCAGGAGCTTGCCGAACTTGACCGGCTCAATGTCCTCCACCTGAGGGAAGGCATTAGCGGCCATCTGCTGCAGCCCGGCGGCACTTTCGGCGTCCAGGCCGCGTTTGTTCAGGCCGGAATTGAGGATGTACGCGCCGGTGACCAGCCGCAGGGGGATATGGCTGAGTTTCATGGAAGTCCCTTCTCAGACGTTTGCCACCGAGCCTACGACCGTGCCGGTGCGGTGCGCCAGAGCAATCCATTGAACGAGCCGCAGCGAGGTCCGCACCCGGCCCCCGGGGCGGCGCCGGTTCACGGCGAAACGCGGCAAAACGCCCACGCGCAGGTTACTCGCGGGTCACAATTTCTGCTTTCATGGAGGTGTTACGCAGTAGCAGCTGTCGACACAAGAAGGTTCTGATGGACTCCCTCTCGGCCGAGCACCCCCGCCCGGACCACTTCATCCTTCATCTCAGCGACACGCACCTGCTCGGAGGTGCGGATCCGCTCTACGGAACAGTCGACAGCCATGCGAACCTCCGGTCCGTCTTTGCGCGGATCGAGGAGAGCGGCCAGCGCCCGGAGGCCATTGTCTTCACCGGGGACCTGGCGGACCGCGGCGAGGCCGGCGCCTACGCCCGGCTCCGCGACGTTGTCCTCCCGGCCGCCGACCTCATGGGCGCCCAGGTCATCTGGGCCATGGGCAACCACGACAACCGGGCAAACTTCCGCAAGGTCCTCTTGGAGGAGGCACCGGAAATGACCCCGGTGGACCAGGTCCACCACCTCGGCGGACTGCGGATCATCACCCTTGACACTACGGTTCCCGGATACCATCACGGGGAGCTGGCCCCGGACCAGTTGGCCTGGCTGCGCCGGGAACTGCGGACCGCTGCCCCGGAAGGGACCGTCCTGGCGATGCACCATCCGCCGGTGCCCAGCGTGCAGGATCTGGCCGTCCTGGTTGAACTGCGGGACCAGCAGGAGCTGGCCGGCGTTATTGCCGGCAGCGACATCCGGGCCGTGATCGCCGGACACCTGCACTATTCAACCTTCGGCACATTCGCCGGAATTCCCGTATCCGTTGCCTCCGCGACCTGTTACACCCAGGACCTGGCAACGCCGGGCACACGCGGGCAGGACGCCGGGCAGTCCTACAACATGGTCCACCTGTACCGGGATTCGGTGGTGCACTCGGTGGTGCCGCTGCAGGAAGCCCGGACCGTGGGGGAGCGTGTGGATCCCCGGGAAACGGCGGCCCGGCTGGCCGCGGCGGGGATCCGGATTCCGGGGGACCGGGCCCTGGCCTCCGCTTAGTCAGGTTCCAGCCGGAATCAGTCGCGGTCCGGTTCCGGGCCCAGGTTGAAAAACCGCCCGACGACGGACGTTGGCGTGATCTCCAGGTACCGGTACTTCTCGGTCCGCACCCAGGGGCGCAGCGGCAGCGAATCTGCGGCTGCTATCTCATCGGTGGTTTCAAGTTCCCGGACGGTTCCCTTCACGACGACGGACCAGGCCTGGTCGCTCGTAATGCCGTCTGCCTCCAGTGCCACATGCGAGTTCACCGTCAGTTCGGCCAGCTTTGTACCCGGGGCCGTACGCAACAGGATCACGCCGTCGTGCGCGTAGTAATTGATGGGATAGATGTCGGGCTGGTTGAGCACGCTCAGGGCCAGCCGGCCGTGCTGGGTGTGTTCCAGGTACGTCCAGCTCTGCTCGGGACTGAGTTCGACAACCGGGGGCAGCTCTTCACTAGTCATTGGTTCAGTCTGCCAAGCCGGCCCTCCCGCCGCTACTATCAGATTGCTTATCAACTTGACTGGGGCCCGGGTTTTCAAGAGAGTGGAAACGGTACTTATGCCAGCCAGCTATGGACCTCACACTCAGAGAGCACGTGATGACAGACGCAGAAACGCAGAATCCCGCTAACGGCCAGAACAACGCCAATGACCCCAAAACCCTGACCACTCGGCAGGGCCACCCGGTCTACGACAACCAGAACACCCGCACTGTGGGTGCCCGCGGACCGGCCACGCTGGAGAATTACCAGCTCCTGGAAAAGATCAGCCACTTCGACCGTGAACGGATTCCGGAACGTGTGGTGCATGCCCGCGGTTTCGTTGCCTACGGCGAATTCGAGGCCTCCGGCAAGTGGGGCGACGAGCCCATTGCCAAGTACACCCGCGCCAAGCTCTTCTCCGAACCCGGCAAGAAGACCGACGTCGCCATCCGCTTCTCCTCGGTGATCGGCGGCCGTGATTCCTCGGAAGCTGCCCGCGACCCGCGCGGTTTCGCGATCAAGTTCTACACCGAGGACGGCAACTGGGACCTCGTAGGCAACAACCTGGGCGTCTTCTTCATCCGCGACGCCATCAAGTTCCCGGACGTGATCCACTCCCTGAAGCCGGACCCCGTCACCTTCCGCCAGGAGCCGGCCCGCATCTTCGACTTCATGTCGCAGACCCCCGAGGCCATGCACATGCTGGTGAACCTGTTCAGCCCGCGCGGCATCCCCGCGGACTACCGCCACATGCAGGGCTTCGGCGTCAACACCTACCGCTGGGTCAACGCCCAGGGCGAGTCCAAGCTGGTCAAGTACCACTGGCTGCCGCAGCAGGGCGTGAAGTCCCTGACCGAGGAAGACGCCGCCAACATCCAGGCCAATGACCTGGGGCACGCCTCCAAGGACCTGTACGAGGCGATCGAACGCGGCGACTACCCCAAGTGGGACCTGTACGTGCAGCTCATGGATGACCACGACCATCCGGAACTGGACTTCGATCCGCTCGATGACACCAAGACCTGGCCGGAGCAGGAGTTCGAGCCCAAGTACGTGGGCACCATGACCCTGAACCGGAACGTCACCGACCACCACAACGAAAACGAGCAGATCGCTTTCGGCACCGGTGTGCTGGTGGACGGGCTGGAGTTCTCCGACGACAAGATGCTCGTTGGCCGTACCTTCAGCTACTCCGACACGCAGCGCTACCGTGTGGGCCCGAACTACCTGCAGCTTCCGGTGAACTCCGCGAAGAACGCACGGGTGGCCACCAACCAGCGCGGCGGCCAGATGTCCTACGGCGTTGATCTCGCGCCGGGTCAGAACCCGCACGTGAACTACGAGCCGAACATCACCGGCGGACTTCAGGAAGCGCCCAAGCCGGAGCAGGCCGAGGTCGGCCCCGAGCTCGAAGGCCGCCTCACCCGCGCCCGCCTGCCGCGCACCAACGATTACATGCAGGCAGGCCAGCGCTACCAGCTGATGGAGCAATGGGAGAAGGACGACCTGGTTGCCAACTTCATTGCCAACGTCGGCCAGGCGATCCGCCCGGTTCAGGAGCGCATGCTCTGGCACTTCTACATGACGGACGACGAGCTGGGCGCCCGCGTGGGCGAGGGACTGGGCATCACGCTGGAGGAGATCAAGGATCTCGGCCCGCTGCCCACGCAGACCCTCAACGAGGAAGAAACCGAGCGGATGAAGAACCTGGGCCACAACGGTCCCCGCAAAGTGGAAGGCCTCACCATGACGCACTGCGTGCCCAACGAGCACGTGGTGGTCACCCGGTAACTCCGGCTGTGTAACGACGACGGCGTAACCAACGACGGCGTAACCAACGACGGCGGCGGCGCACCCACGGTGCGGCGCCGCCGTCGTCGTTTAACGCACTTGTCGAAGCGGCTAGTTCTCCCAGGGTGCCTTGACCGGGAAGTACTTTTCGAGGAAGTCCGTGACCCGCTCGGCGCGTTCGGCGGCAGGCACCTCGGGGAAGCTGCCGTCATTGAGGCAGAACATGTCCATGTTCCGCTTCGCGAGCAGCTTCCGCAGGGTCTCCAGGCCGGCGTAGGAGGTGGTGTCCACGTACTTCACCTTCGCCGTTTCCTGGGTCACCGCACGGCCGGTCAGCAGCGAGTAGTAGTGGTACAGCGAGTTGGTCACCGAGATGTTGTCCTTGGCCCGGAAGGTGCTGGCCGCGGTGGCGGCAAACTCCTCGGGGAACTCCGCCTCCATCTCCAGCAGCACGCTGCGGCGCAGCGGGGCGGCGGTGTGCTCCAGGTGCCGGGTGGTAATCCGGCCAAAGCGCTCCCACAGCAGGCGGCGGTTCACCCGGGCGGCGTTCTCGAAGCCGCTGCGCTCGGCGTCGTTGGCGCCCAGCCCGATCCGGGTGGTGGCCTCGATGAACTTGGTGATCCCGCCGGGGGAGAAGAACATGTCCGGGGCCACGGGGCGGCCGAAGAACATGTCGTCATTGGAGTAGAGGAAGTGCTCCGCCAGCCCGGGAATGTGCTGCAGCTGGGCTTCCACGGCCTGCGAGTTGTGCGTGGGCAGCACCGAGGGGTCCTTGAAGTGCTCCGCCGCGGGCACAAAGGTCACCGAGGGGTGTTCCGCCAGCCAGGCCGGGCGGGGCGAGTCGGAGGCGATGAAGATCCGACGGATCCACGGCGCGAACATGTGCACCGACCGCAGCGCGTACTTCAGTTCGTTGATCTGGCGGAAGCGGGCTTCGTGGTCGTCGCCCTCGCCCACCACTGCGCCCTTCATCCGGGCGGCACGGGCGGCCTGGAACTCCGGGGAGCTGCCGTCCACCCAGGAGAAGACGAGGTCGATGTCGAACCGGATGTCCGTGGCGTGGTCGGCGAACATGTTCTCGATGGTCGGCCAGGTCAGTCCGTGCTTTTCCACGGTTCCGCGCACCATTTCCGACGCCGGGAGAGTGCGCCGGGTCAGCGAGTTCTCCACCGGCAGGGTGACGTTTGCACCCTCCAGGTCCCAGAGTTCAATCTGCACCCCGGCGGCTGCGGAGAAGACCAGGTTGGTGCCGGTGAAGGCCCGCGGCCGGTACACACGGATGATCCGGGTCTTCTCGGTGGGGGCGAGGCTGCCGTCAGCGATCAGCAGGGTGCGGCTCTTTTTCGTGTCCACGCTGCGCGCGTAGAAGGGTTCCTCGCGGCAGGCCTCCACCATGGCCTTGCGCAGCAGGTCCCGCACGCGCAGGTCAACGGCGATGACGGGGCGCTGGTCGTTGCCTCGGACCAGGAGGTAGGCGATGCCCGCGTCGTCCAGCACCCGGCGGACAAACAGCAGGTCCTCCACCATGGCCTCGTGCGGGGTGAGGCCGGTGTCCATCAGCGCCAGGCGGCCCTTGAAGAGGGTTACGTCCGGGCGTTCCTCAACCCGGCGGAGCACTGCAGGGGCGGCGGTTTGGAGGTTTTCGGGTTCGAAGTCCGGTTCCGGGGCTCCGAAGTAGACATCGTGCTCTGCAGCTGTATCGGTAATGGGAACCTCCTACGGTGGTAGGCGCCCACAGAGGCAGGCGCTTGCTTGGGTGCAGCGCTGCACGGGGAACTGCTGCCGGAGAGACCGGGTCCTGCGGGTGCCGGGTATGCCCCGGGTGCTACGGGCTCGCCAATCGGTGGGCGTTGGCATTGGTTTGGGTACGGCACGGAGATGAACGCGGAATGCCGGGAGCCGCTGTGGGATACCGTAGCACCGCAGGGCCGGACGCTGCCTCGCCAGTCCGAAAAGGCCGCGGCGCCAGTGCTTCCGTTACCGGCGGTCAGTAACTTTAAGGAGCAAGAGTCACTGAGTAGTACACGGTTCCGTCCTCGCGGCAGTACTCCCTGAAACCTGCTTTCAGCATCACCCTCTGAGACGCGACATTATCGACCGTGGTGTCGGCAATAATCTTCAGTGCCCCGGCCGAGCGGGCGATCTCGAGGGCCAGACAAAGGGCTTCGGTTGCATAGCCCCTGCCCCGGGCAGATTCAACCAATCCGTAGCCCAGTTCGGACGTCCCGGTCTCGTCCGGAGCATGGAAGAAACCCAAGCCGCCGATTGCGCAGCCGGAATCTCTTTCCTCAATTCGGTACATCGTGAACGGGTGCGATTCGGCACCCGCCCCGATTCGTGCGGCGAAGGATCGTAAAGGGTCTAGCTCGTCGGCGAAAGGATAGTCCGGCGCCCATCGGTCCTCCTCATTGGGGCTGCGATCCACGGCTCGTCGCGCTTCCTCTGCCGTGAAGGGACGCAGTACCAACCGCTTTGTCAAAGAATGCATGGTCACAGTATGCACTCGAGCTTTGAAAGTCCGCCCGCGACGGTCTTGCCGCCTTCTGCGGGGTGGTTGTGGATAAACCGATAGGGCGCGAGGGGTCTGGCTATTATGGCCGGACTGACAGTCGCGTGGCTTGCCCAA
Organism: Arthrobacter sp. Y3224198; assembly: GCF_059090025.1. Classification (NCBI taxonomy): domain Bacteria; kingdom Bacillati; phylum Actinomycetota; class Actinomycetes; order Micrococcales; family Micrococcaceae; genus Arthrobacter; species Arthrobacter sp. Y3224198. The sequence continues at coordinate 71,930 of NZ_JBNHFG010000011.1, read as the reverse complement.
CTTGGGGGTTTCGGATGACCAGCACCACCGTGAACAGAAGCTGGGCACAGCGTAAACGCATTGCCATGCTGGGCCTGCTGACGGCCGCGGCATTGGTGGGTTGCTCCGGTGCTTCGGGTGACTCCGGGGATGCCGCGGGCGGAACCCCCTCGCCCTCACGGTCGTCTGCGTCACCGAGTCCCACCGCTACGCCCACTGCGGCGTACAAGCCGGCCTCGGCCGAGGGACCAGCGGAGAACGTGCCCCTGCCGGTGATGCCGGAGGAAGCGAAGGTGCAGTCCAAGGAAGGGCTGGAGGCTTTCGCGAAGTATTGGTACGAGCTGGTGAACTACGGCTACGAAAGTGGCGACATAGGTCCCGTGCAATCGGTAAGCGACTCGAATTGTCTGGCTTGTCAGAATTACTACGAAGTTGTCACTACGAGTTATGCGGATTCTGGGTGGATTACGGCAGGTGAAATCCAAGTCAAAGATGCCGCCAGTGAATACAACCTGACGCCCGAGGGACGCTTCCAAGTACTCGTCGTCATTCAGCAAGAGGACATGGAGTTTCATAGATCACAAGGAAACCTAGGGGTGGATGATGGCGATGAGTCACCCGTGGTACAGCTATTCGAAGCAGCCTATGTTGATGGACAGTGGCGTTTGGTATTCCTAGACACAATGAAAACTCCCTCATCGTGAGCGCAATAAAGCTGGGAGTTCTGGGGAACCTCTGTGGGGCAGCCCTCGTTTTTTCCCTTGCCGTCCACCTTCCGCTGGACACCCGTGGCGAGGGCTCCTTTAGCGGCGGAAGTAATGTGAACGGATCTGCAACCTATAGCAAGGACCCGGTCACCGGCCAGTGGACGACCGTCCCGGTAGGGCTCCCCGACGATCCGTTCGGTTATCGGTTTGAACCGGTCTGTTTCGACGAACTTTCCGGAGACGTTGATTGCCTGGCAGCGAATCAGGCTGCTTGCACCGCGGGTGAAAATGGCCGGTTAGTTTATTGGTTCCGGGGCCTGAAGATCAGTGATCCCAGCGGCTGGGAAAAGGTCAGCGAAACACCGTCCTGCATCTACTCCGAAGAGCCCGTCGACGTAGGCCAGCAGATCCAGCAGCAGATCCTCACTGCGTTCCAGGAACGGCCCATCGCCGCCGGGGAGCTGGTGCTGCAGCCCAGCCCGCACACACTCGTGGGCATGGACACCAACGTCTACCTCAATGCCACGGAACAGGTGTTCGAGATGGTGCTGCTCGATCAGACTGTCAGAATTGTTGCCACCCCCACCGAATACGAAATCACCTACGGCGACGGAACCGTGTACGGTCCCACACCGGCTCCCGGGGCTTCCCTTCCCCAGGACCGCTGGGGTGAACAAACCCAGACGAGCCACAAGTATTCGGCCAGCGGCGACTACCAGGTCAGTGCCACCGTGCACTTTTCCGGAAGCTACTCCGTCAACGGCGGACCCATGATCCCGATTGACGGGCGGGCGGCGGTGCCCTCACCGGCACAAACACTGCGGGTCTGGCGGGCAGAGACCCGCAGTGTGGCGGATAACTGCCTGATCAACCCGAACGGCCTCGGCTGCTAGAGACCCACGGGCAGCGGCACCGAAAACAACGTCCGCGGGTCCTGCAGCACCGCCGGATAGGCGAACGCGGAACGGGGAATGCTGCCCGACAGCTTCACCGTCCGGGTTGCCGTGTCATTCGTCAGTTCCACAGGACCGGCCTGCCCCAAAAGCAGCTGCGACCGGTCCGCCGGCGAGATAACCGCCACCGGATCGCCGTCGTCCATGTCCTCGAGCAGCCGCACCAACTGCCGTCCCCGCTTGCCGGTGATCGGGGTGCCCTTGTCGTTGAGCATCGGCAGCACAATGGAAGCCGCATCGCCGTCGGGCACCGCACGCGCCACCCACAGTCCCTCACCGGGAGCGGGGTCCACAGGATCCGGAACATCGGCAGGCGCAGGCCAGACGTAGGGGAGGCCCGCGTCTGTCTCCGGGAAGAGTGGCCCGTACACGTCCGGGGATTTCTCGATCAGGTTGGAGCGGTGGCTGCGGTGCAGTGCCTCATCGCCCAGCCACGGCGGAAGGTCGACGGCGCCGTCCCCGGCGCCGGGCGCGAACTCCAGGATCTGCTCGCGGACGGTATCGGCATGCCCGCGGGCAATCCACTCATCCGTCATCGCCAGCCCGTACGCGGTGAGTGCCGGGACAAAGCCCTTCCACATCAGCAGGGCCGGATGGCGCTGCCAGCCGTAGTCCGGAACCACCAGCCCGCGCAGCAGCTGCAGAGTCTCCACCCGCTGCTTGCCCAGCCTCGCCTGGTCCAGGACCTGGGCGCTGCGGGCGAAACTCTCATACGGGAGGAAGGTCTGCACGGGCTGTCACTGACCTCCGGAGCCGGGTCCGGAGCCGGCATCGGACCCGGAGTCCAAGTCCGCAAGCAACCGCACCATGATCAAGTCCCGGAAGGTATGCGCCCCCACTTGGAAGGACCGGCGGCCGGAGGCCTGAAACCCGGACTTGCGGTAGAAGGACTGCGCCCGGACATTGTCCTTATTGACGCCCAGCCAGAGGGACCGCGCCCCCACGGACGCAACCGCACCGGCAGCGGCTTCGAGCAGCTGTCCCGCCACCCCGCTGCCGTGCGCGTCCGGATGCAGGTAGAACTTGCTCAGCTCGGCCGACGGCCGCAGGGCCCGGCCCTGATCCAGTGCTTCAAGCACGTCAGGGTCGGTCGGCGCTTCCAGAACCAGCAGGCTGTAGCCCACCAGCCGGCCGTCCTGCCGGGCCGCCAGCACCAGGCGCTTTTCATCCTCAAGGAAATTGGTGAACCGAGCGGCAGAAAGATTCGCGGCAACAAAGGCTGCACTGTCTTCCGGGGTGACCTCGGGCGGGCAGGCCAGGGGAAACGTCAGGGCCGCCAGTTCGACGAGCCCGGGGATATCTTCAGGCGTGGCATGTGAAATGGAAGCTTGCACCCTTCCAGCATAGGCACGGACTGCCGTGTACCCGCCCGCCTACGCGGCGGGACGGGCGCCGGGAGTCTTAGTAGTTCACGTAAAGTTCGCCCACCGGCAGCGCGGTGTCCACGGTGTTGGCCGGACCGGGCAGCGGGCAGGCCCAGGCCTCGTCATAGGCGCAGGACGGGTTGTAAAGGTAATTGAAGTCGAGCACCAGGCTGCCCGGGACGCTGCCGGTGCCCAGGTTTGCGCCCTTGATGGTGTCCAGCAGGTACCGGCCGCCGCCGTAGCTTCCACCTTCTGCGCCGGAAGTGGCATCTCGGACCGGGATGAAAATCCCGCCGCCATAGGAATCCAGGTTCCAGACCGCCAGGGCACCCACGCCATCCACGTTCACCGTTCCCAGCCGGGTGTAGGGAACCACCCCGTCCGTACCGGTGGTGACCGTCATGGTTTCCCCGGCGCCGGCGTCGTCAATCACGGCCTCGAACCGGAACGCCGGATCGTACCGGGCGGTCCGCAGGCCGCGGAACCGGCGGCGGGTCTCCTCGGGCAGGGGAGACGCCGGGTGCGTGCCGAACATCCGGTCACGTCCGGTGGCCCAGAGTGAGTGGGCGTGCGACGTCGAGATGCCCTCGGCGGCCCGCCTCGCCTGCTCATAAAGGGCGAACGTGTTACGGCGCCAATCGGCGGTGGCAAGAGCTGTGACGGGAGATACCATTTGTCCAGCGTAGTGTGTTCTGGTGACTACCGGACTTCTCATTGTGGTGCTTGTCGCCATCTTCATCGGCGCGATTGCCCAGCGGATCGCCGGTCTGGGCTTTGCCCTGCTCATTTCCCCGTTCCTGGTCATCATCCTCGGATCCCACGGCGGGGTGCTGATGGTGAACATCTGCGGACTGGTGTCCTCCCTGCTGATCATGAGCCGGGTGTGGCGGGACGTTGACTGGTCCATGTACCGGTGGCTGGCCGTTCCGGCAGTGATCGCCAGCGTCCCGGCGTCGGCCGCCGCCGTCTACCTGCCTGCGGCGCCGCTGGCCGTCACCGTGGGCGCCGTCGTGCTGGTGGCCCTCAGCATTTCCCTGCTCCTGCAACGCACCTCCGTGGTGCTGACCGGCAACGTCCCCAAAGCCGTGGCCGGGTTTGCCTCCGGCATCACCAACGCGATGGCCGGCGTGGGCGGACCGGCGGTGAGCGTGTACGCGCTGCTGGCCCGCTGGCCGCAGCGCCCGTTCGCGGCCACACTCCAGCCGTTCTTCGTCACCACGGCCGCCGTCACACTGACCTCCAAGCTCACCCTGGACCCGGGCCAGATGCCGCCGTTCCAACCCTGGGCCTGGGCCCTGGTGGGAGTCATGATCGTGGGCGGCATCTACGCGGGGGAGAAGCTCCAGCGCTACATCCGCGACGACCAGGCCCGGCTGGCCGTCATCGTCATAGCGTTCATCGGCGCCGGCACCGCGCTGGTCAAGGGCATCTACGACCTCTGACCCCGGCGCAGGCCCGAGTTAGCCGACTCACGCCGGCACCTCAGCGGGCAGCGGCAGGCCGGGTGGCACGATAGAAGCGATGAAGATTTTATTGCGGCCGAAGAAGCCGGGTGTGCCGCCCATGCCACTCTGGCTGCAGGGAACGTTCGAACTGGGGCAGGCGGCCGTGCTCTCGGCGCTGGTCGTGCTCGTTCCGCTGGTGGGGGTCTGGTTCGCCAACGGGTTCAGCTCTCTGGACTTCACGTCCCTGGCCCGGCTGAGCGGGCAGGCCTGGCTGCTGATCCACGGCGTGCCGCTGACCCTGAGCTTCCCGGCCGGGGAACTCGGCCCCGGCCCCGCTTCGGGCCTGCTCAACTTCTTTCCGCTGGGCCTGACATTGATCCCGTTCTTCCTGTCCTGGCGTGCCGGCCGCCGGCTGGCCAGGGCGTCGTACACGGATCAGCTGTGGCAGGCCCTGCTGGGTGCCCTGGGTGCCTATGCGCTGCTCGGCGCGGCGGCGGCCTACTTCTGCAGCACGGACGGCGTGCGGATCTCCGTCACCGCCGGCGCGCTGCTGCCCCTGATCGCCGCCGGCGCCGGGCTGATAGTGGGCGCACGGATCGAGGCCGGGTCCTGGGTCCGGCTGATCGGCATGGACCTCACCGACTGGATTGCCCGCACCAGCCAGCACTCGCGCTGGGCCGGCTCCTACGTGTGGGCCGCGCTGCGTGCCGGGGTGGTGGGGATTGTCGCGGCGCTGGGCCTGTCCTCGCTGCTGCTCGTGGCGGCGCTGGTGATGAACTGGGCGCAGATCGTCTCCGTCTACGAGCGGCTCGACGCCGGCGCCCTGGGCGGTACGGTGCTCACCGTCGTCGAACTGGGCCTGCTGCCCAACTTTGTGGTGTGGACGCTCGGCTGGGCCTCCGGCGCGGGATTCGCCCTGGGCACCGGCAGCCTCATCAGCCCGCTGGAAACCACGGTGGGCCCGCTGCCGGCCCTCCCGGTCCTGGCCGCCCTGCCCAACGGGGGCATGGAGTACGGCTACGTGGCGCTGCTGATCCCGGTGGCCGCCGGGATCCTGGCCGGCTGGTGGTTCCTGCGCGAGGGGGAGAACCACTTCGACGAATGGCTCTCCATCAAGATCCGGGCCCGCTGGTTCACCGCCCCGGTATCCACGCTGGTGCTGGGCGCGATCGTGGGCCTGGTTTCCGGCGTGCTGGCCGCCGGAGCGGCCTGGCTGTCCATGGGATCACTGGGCATCGGCCGGTTTGTCCACCTGGGCCCCGATCCGCTGTGGCTGGGACTGTGGGTTGCCGCGGAAGTGGGAATCGGCGTCGTCGTTGGTTACGCCGTGGGCCCGTGGCTGGAACGCGAAGACCGCAAAGCCCGGAAGGCCTAGCGCAGCTGCTGGAACGGCAGGTACCCGTCCTGGCAGGTCTCCACGGCGTCCAGCGTCAGGGCGGAGCGCATGCAGGTTTCGTATTCCGCGGTGTCGTTCCAGAGGGCCACCATGCCGGCCAGCCCGATGGTGGTGAACACGGTCATGAGCAGGCCCAGGGACACGAGCACGGGCCATGCCGCACCCATCCGGCGCCGGGCCAGCTTCACCAGGGCGATGATGCCCACCACGAGGGCGGCAAGCCCCAGAGCCAGGGGCAGGAGCTTCCACGGCAGCACCAGACCGCTGCTGAGCATCGTGGCCAATGCCAACAGCCAGAAAATGCGCACGTAGCGCATCGCGTTCTTCCGCTGCTCTTCGGTGGGTGCGGGGCGGCCGCCCGGCTGTGACAGGGTCTGGGTGTTGTGCTGCGCGCCGTCGTTCATGGGTTTAACCCTAGGCGACGCGGCACCCTATGGTTGACGCATGCGCATCGTAGTCCTCGTGTCCGGTACCGGATCCAACCTTCAGGCCGTGCTCGACGCCGTCCGCGACGGCCGCCTCGACCTGGAGATTGCCGCCGTCGGGTCCGACCGCCCCGGCACGTACGGGGTGCAGCGCGCCGCTGACGCCGGCTATGAGACTTTTGTGGTGCCGTTCCGGGACTTTGCGGTCCGCTCGGACTGGAACCGCGCACTCACGGATGCTGTTGCGGCCTACCAGCCGGACCTGGTGCTCTCCTCCGGGTTCATGCGCATTGTGGACGAAGACTTCATCAACGCCTTCAACGGGCGCTACCTCAACACCCACCCGGCCCTGCTGCCCTCCTTCCCCGGAGCGCACGGGGTCCGCGACGCCCTGGCCTACGGGGTGAAGGTCACCGGCTGCACGGTCCACTGGGCCGACGCCGGCGTGGACACCGGCCCGATCCTGGCCCAAGCTGCCGTGGAGGTGCTGGACGGCGACACCGAGGAGAGCCTGCACGAACGGATCAAGGTGCAGGAACGGCGTCTGCTGATTGAAACCCTGGACCGGCTCAGCCGTACCGGGTCCGGGTCCTAAACTCGGTTCCTAAAGGCGGGTCCTAACCGCGGTTCCTAAACGCGCGGGGGAGTCCGCAGGCGGAATCACTCCAGCGGCGCGCCGCGGGTTTCCGGGGCGAAGCGCGCCATCCAGAGCACGGCAAGCAGCACCAGCCCGCCGGCCAGCGCAAAGGACACCGCCAGTCCCAGGGTGGGCCAGAGCACCGAAACGAACAGCAGCGGCCCCAGGCCCGCCCCTACCCGGGAGACGGTGGATGCCCAGCCGAACCCGCTGCCGCGCAGTTCCGTGGGGTAAAGCTCGGATACGTAGGCGTACAGCACCGGGATGGCCACCTGCACCACAAACCCGTACACCAGCAGCCAGACAGTGGCCGCGGTGGGAAGGTCCACCACCAGCGCCACCACTACCAGGATGCCGGCGGACAGCGGACCCGTGACCGCCAGGATCCATTTCCGCCCAACTTTTTCCACCAGCAGCGCGGCGGCAATAACACCCAGCAGGCCCACGGCGGCCATGCCCGAGGTGGTCAGGAACGCCCGGTAGTCTTCGAATCCGGCGTCCACCAGGATCTTCGGCATCCACTGCAGCGCCAGGTAATAGACCAGCAGGATGCTCAGGAACAGCGACCACGCGGTGATGGTGGTTTTGCTGCTGAACCGCCACAGGTCCGTGAGCTGGGTGGCCATGGTGCGCAGGGAAAGCTTGGTCGGGGCCTCGGGTTCGGGCAACCGCCAGTCGGTTTCCGTACCGCCGGTGCGGCGGATCAGGTCATTGATGACGGCGGCGGCTTCCTCCGGGCGGCCCTTGCTGACCAGGTAGAGCGGGGATTCGGGCACGGAGCGGCGTACCCAGAACACCAGCAGGGCCGGGACCACCATCACCAGCATGGTGTACCGCCAATCGGCAAACACGGCCATGATGGCCGCCGACGTAACGCCGCACAGGGCGGCACCCACCGGCCACCAGCCGTCCATCCCGGTCAGCACCCGGCCGCGCTGCTTCTTCGGGGTGAATTCGCCCACCAGGGCGTAGTCCACCGGCACGCAGCCGCCCAACCCGAAGCCGGCCATGAACCGGAAGATGCAGAACCAGACAATGTCCGGGGAGAAAGCGCCCAGGACGGTGAACAGGGAGAAAACCAGCAGGGTGGCCGAGAACGCCCGCTTGCGGCCGATCGCATCGGCGATGGACCCCCAGACAAACGCGCCGATGGCCATGCCCAGCAGATTCGCGGTTCCGATCCAGGCGGCCTGCGCCGGGACCAGGTCCCATTCCTTTGACAACAGTGGAATCAGGACGCCGTTCAGTGTCACGTCCCAGGCGTCGAACATAAAGCCGAGGCCGCCGATGAGGAAGATCCGGCCCTGGACGTTCCACCGCCACGGCAGGTTCTGGACCACCTGGTCGCCGGTGGGCAGGGCATTGGTGATGGACATCTGGTCGGGGCCTTCCGGAGCAGGGCAGAAGATGAAGCAGAAGAGAGCGCTGTTTGCGTCGGGAAAACAGTACCGCGCGCAGGCGCATGCCTGTGGACAAAAGCGGAGGGACGCGCGGGAGCAGGAAGCATAGGGTCATGGCTGAATCCCAGCGGAGTGGAGGGCCGGCCCTTCCGGAGGCGGCACCCGGGCCGGTGTTCTCTGGGCCTGTGTTTTCCGTGGCCGAGGCACGGGCACGCGGGGTGACGCCGGCGGTTCTGCGGCGAAAGGAGTACGACGTCGCCGGGTACGGGTTGCGTGCTGTCCGCGGAGTGGATCCCTCCCTGCTGGAAATGGTCCGTCCGCTTGTGCCTGTTGGCGGCTCCACAGTGGCCAGCCACACCACCGCTGCCGCTCTGTGGGGGATGTGGCTGCCGGGACATCTGACGGACGGCCCGCTTCACCTGACCCGGCCGCTGCGGTTGTCACGGCCCAGGCGGCAGGGCGTCGTCGGGCATCAGGCTCCGCTGCTGCAGGAAGATGTAGTACGGATAGCCGGGATGCTCGTCACCTCACCGGCGTGGACGTGGTGTGACCTTGCGGCCATGCTCGGGGTCTCCGACCTGGTGGTGGCTGGAGACTCCGTGCTTCGACGGCCCGATGCGCCGTCGCGCGGCGGATACCTTCCCCGTCCCGACCCGCTGTGCCGGCTACAGGACCTGCAGGAGGTCCTGGACCGGAGGCGCGGCAGCCGGGGCCTTTCCACGGCGCGGGCCGCGGCAGGGCTGGTGCGGTTGGGCGTGGATTCAGCGCCGGAATCGAGGTTGCGGCTCCTCATCCGCTCCCTGGGCCTGCCGGAACCGGAGGTGAACCGGTGGATCATCGGTCCGGACGGACGGCCGCTGTCCCGGCCGGACCTGCAGTATCCGGTGCTGCGGATTGCCCTCGAATACGAAGGGGAGCACCACCTGCGGGATCCGGACCAATGGCACCGCGACATCGAGCGCGATGAAAGGCTCCGGCAACTGGGATGGATAGTGCTGCGCTTCAGCAAAAAGCACCTTCGGCCCGAAAACCGGGCGGCAACGGAGGAACGGATCCGCAGCACGTTGCGTGCGCGGGGCTGGTTTCCCGGCCGCGTTATGTGATGCTCGCCGGCCCGGGGCCTAGAGCGGGGCTGGTTTCCCGGCCGCGTCGTGTGACTCCGACGCACGAATGGAGCGGGGCGGACGCAACGAGCGGGGCGGTCCGAATCGAGAAGGCACGAATTACCGAAATTCGGGCCAAAAACGGTAAATCGTGCCTTCTCGAGGAGCAAAGCGGTAAATCGTGCCCTTTCGATCCGTGGATTGGTAATTTGTGCCCTTTCGATTCCACCCGCGACCCCGCTGGCGCCGCATTCGGCTCGGAGACACGTTGTTACACCGCCACACGGGCTGCCGGCAGCGGGAAGGCTTAAGCTTTTCGGAGGCCGCACGGCCTTTGCACGCCCTTCACCGACCATTTTGGAGAGTCAGCTGTGAGCAACCCCGTCCTTGACCGTGTTCCTATCCGCCGGGCCTTGATCTCGGTCTACAACAAGACCGGGCTGACGGAACTGGCGCAGGGCCTCTCAGCCGCCGGCGTCAGCATTGTGTCCACGGGCTCCACCGCCAAGCAGATTGCCGCTGCCGGCGTCGAGGTAACCGAAGTTTCCGAGGTGACGGGCTTCGCCGAGTGCCTCGACGGGCGGGTCAAGACGCTGCACCCGCGGGTGCACGCCGGGATCCTTGCTGACCGCCGCCGCGAGGACCACGTGGCCCAGCTCGAGGAAATGGAAATCGAGCCGTTCGACCTGGTGGTGGTGAACCTTTATCCCTTCGTGGAAACCGTGCGCTCCGGCGCCGGGCAGGACGAAGTGGTGGAGCAGATCGACATCGGCGGTCCCTCCATGGTCCGCGCCGCCGCCAAGAACCACCCCTCGGTGGCTGTGGTGGTGGACCCGGACAAGTACTCCGACGTGGTGACGGCCGCGGCCGAAGGCGGCTTCGACCTGGCCCAGCGACGCCGGCTGGCCGCCGAAGCGTTCGCCCACACCGCCGCCTATGACAACGCGGTAGCCACCTGGACCGCCGAGCAGTTCGGCGACGGCACCGAAGAAGGCACCAAATGGCCGGCCTACACCGGGCTGGCACTGGAACGCGCCGAGGTGCTGCGCTACGGCGAAAACCCGCACCAGGACGCTGCCCTCTATGTGGACAAGGGTGCCCGGCCCGGTGTCGCCCAGGCGGACCAGCTGCACGGCAAGGCCATGTCCTACAACAACTACGTGGACGCCGACGCCGCCCTGCGCGCCGCATTCGACTTCGATGAGCCGGCCGTCGCCGTCGTCAAGCACGCCAATCCCTGCGGCATTGCGGTGGCCTCGCCCGGCGCCGCCGATCCCATTGCCGACGCCCACGCCAAGGCGCATGCCTGCGATCCGGTGTCCGCTTTCGGCGGCGTCATTGCCGCCAACCGCACGGTCACCGCGGGAATGGCCGAAACCGTCAAGGACATCTTCACCGAGGTCGTGATCGCCCCGGACTTCGAGCCGGAAGCGGTGGAGATCCTCAGCGCCAAAAAGAACATCCGCCTGCTCGCCCTGCCGGACGGGTACGGCCGCAATGCCGCCGAATTCCGGCAGGTGTCCGGCGGTGTGCTGGTGCAGAAGGCGGACACCCTGCAGGCGGAGGGCGACGACCCGGCAAACTGGACGCTGGCGGCGGGGGAGCCTGCCGATGAGGCGACCCTGGCCGACCTGGCTTTCGCCTGGGCAGCCGTCCGTGCGGCGAAGTCCAATGCCATCCTGCTCGCCCGGGACGGCGCGTCCGTGGGCGTGGGCATGGGCCAGGTGAACCGGGTGGACTCCTGCCGGCTCGCCGTCGAACGCGCAAACACACTGGGCACGGAAGGCGAGGACCGCGTACGCGGTTCCGTGGCGGCGTCGGACGCGTTCTTCCCCTTCGCGGACGGGCTGCAGATCCTGATCGACGCCGGTGTGCGGGCGGTGGTGCAGCCCGGCGGGTCCATCCGGGACAACGAGGTCATTGAGGCGGCGGCGGCCGCCGGCGTCACCATGTACTTCACCGGAGCACGGCACTTCTTCCACTGACGCATACGCGTGTGTGCACCCCGAAACCGCGGGGCCGGGCAGGTAATGCAAGGCCCCGCGGTTTAGGGCGGCGATAGTGGGCTGTGGCATAGTTGGAGTCAAATACAAGCCAAAAAGACGGGTTCCGTCATGCCACAAGACATGCTCCGGTGCCCACCAACACACTAGGAGAACGTGTGGCCGAGAAAATCAAGGTTGTGGGCTCTGTTGTAGAGCTCGACGGCGATGAGATGACCCGTATCATCTGGCAGTTCATCAAGGACCGCCTGATCAACCCGTACCTGGACGTCGACCTGAAGTACTACGACCTGTCCATCCAGAACCGCGACGCGACCGATGACCAGGTCACCATTGACGCTGCCAACGCCATCAAGGAACACGGCGTGGGCGTCAAGTGCGCCACCATCACCCCCGACGAAGCACGCGTCGAGGAATTCGGCCTGAAGAAGATGTGGGTCTCCCCGAACGGCACCATCCGCAACATCCTGGGCGGCGTGGTCTTCCGCGAGCCGATCATCATCTCCAACATCCCGCGCCTGGTCCCGGGCTGGAACAAGCCGATCATCATCGGCCGCCACGCCCACGGCGACCAGTACAAGGCCACCAACTTCAAGGTTCCCGGCGCCGGCACCCTGACGCTGACCTACACGCCTGCCGACGGCAGCGAAGAAATCAAGCAGCAGGTTGTTACGTACAACGAAGATGGCGGCGTCGCCATGGGTATGTACAACTTCAACGATTCCATCAAGGACTTCGCCCGCGCTTCCTTCGCCTACGGCCTGCAGCGCAACTACCCGGTGTACCTCTCCACCAAGAACACGATCCTGAAGGCCTACGATGGCCAGTTCAAGGATCTGTTCCAGGAAGTCTTCGACGCCGAGTTCAAGGACCAGTTCGAAGCAGCCGGCCTCACCTATGAGCACCGCCTGATCGATGACATGGTTGCCTCCGCTATGAAGTGGGAAGGCGGCTACGTCTGGGCCTGCAAGAACTACGACGGCGACGTCCAGTCCGACACCGTTGCACAGGGCTTCGGCTCGCTGGGCCTGATGACCTCGGTCCTCATGACCCCGGACGGCAAGACGGTTGAAGCCGAAGCCGCCCACGGCACGGTGACCCGCCACTACCGCCAGCACCAGCAGGGCAAGCCCACCTCCACCAACCCGATCGCTTCGATCTTCGCGTGGACCCGTGGCCTGATGCACCGCGGCAAGCTGGACAACACCCCCGAGGTCATCAACTTCGCCGAGACCCTTGAAGACGTAGTCATCAAGACGGTCGAATCCGGCAAGATGACCAAGGACCTGGCACTGCTGGTCGGCCCCGAGCAGCCGTACCTGACCACCGAAGAGTTCCTCGCCGCACTGGACGAGAACCTCAAGGCCCGTCTTGGCTCGGAGGTCGCAGCCTAACCGCTGCCACTGCAACGACGGCGCGCTGTCCCTTCCGGGGCGGCGCGCCGTCGTCGTTTAAGGACGTTGTTGCCGTCCGGGACCAAGATGAAGGGTCCGCGTAACAAATAGCGCCGGGCAGACCGCGGTGCCACCATGTGGGGATGTCGAACTCCACCACTGCGCCGGCAACGGCCGGCACCGCTGCCGAAGAGCGAAGCGCCCGCATAGCGGTGACCGTCTTTCCGCTCCTGATCGTTGCCGGGGGACTGGTGGCGCTGTTCTTCCCCGCCCCTTTCACAGGCCTCTCCGGCTTTATCAATCCCGGCCTGATGCTGATTATGTTCGGGATGGGACTGACGCTCACCCTGCCGGACTTCGCCTTGGTGGCCCGGCAGCCGCTGCCCGTCCTGCTGGGCGTGGTGGCGCAGTACGTGATCATGCCGCTGCTGGGCTTCGGCATCGCCTGGGCCCTGGGGCTGAGCCCGGAACTGGCCGCCGGGGTGATCCTGGTGGGCTGCGCGCCGGGCGGCACCGCCTCGAACGTGGTGACCTACCTGGCCCGCGGCAATGTGGCGCTCTCGGTGGCCATGACCTCCGTGTCCACACTGCTGGCACCGCTGCTGACGCCCCTGCTGGCCCTCTGGCTGGCAGGGCGGTACATGGCCGTGGACGCCGGAAACATGGCGTGGTCCATTGTCCAGATTGTGCTGATTCCGGTGATCCTGGGGCTGGTGATCCGGTACCTGGTGCCTCGCCTGGTGGACCGGGTGCTGCCGGTGCTGCCGTGGATCTCGGTCCTCGCCATCACCTTTGTGGTGATCGCGGTGGTCTCCGGCAGCTCGGAGGCAATCTTCACCGCAGGTTGGCTGATCCTGCTGGCCGTGGTGCTGCACAACGCCCTGGGTCTGAGCCTGGGGTATGGCGCCGCCAAGCTGCTCCGGCAGCCGGTGCCGTCGCGGCGGACCATGGCGATTGAAGTGGGTATGCAGAATTCCGGCCTGGCCGCAGGGCTGGCGAAGCAGTATTTCGCGCCCGAAGCTGCCCTTCCCGCCGCGGTGTTTTCCGTGTGGCACAACGTTTCCGGTGCCGTAATGGCGGCCATCTGGCAGCGCCGGCCCACCTCCTGACGTATCAGGAACGGAAAAAAGCGCAGTGCCCGGGCGGATGCCCGGGCACTGCGCTTTTCCTCAGTAGGTTCTACACCCCGGGCTAAATGCCCGCGCCCTGGTCGCCCGAGGACGAGGGCCCCGATGAGGAGGACTGCCCGGAGCCGGAGCCGCCGGAGCCCGAACCTCCGGATCCCATGCCGCCGGAGCCCGAACCTCCGGATCCCATGCCGCCGGAAGACCCGGAGCCGCCGCTGGTCTGGCTGAACGAGCCGCTGCCGGAGCCCGAGCCGCCGGACGAAACCGAGGCCGGCTCCGACGTCGACTGGCCGGAAATGGTTTCGCCGCCCTTGTAGGCCGCAGCCACTTCGATCTTGCGCGGCTTGGAGCGTTCGCTCACCGGGATAAAGACGCTGAGCACGCCGTTTTCGTACTTCGCCGAGATGGCGTCAATGTCGATTCCCTGCCCCAGATTCAGCTGCCGCAGGAAACTGCCGCTTTCCCGCTCCCGGGTCAGCCAGTTGACTCCCTCGGTGGCATGGATGGTGCGCTCGGCGCGGATGGTCAGCAGCTGGCCGTCCACGTCCACATCCACCGAGCCCGGATCGATGCCGGGAAGGTCGGCGTTCAGGATGTAGTGGTCGCCCTCGCGGTACAGGTCAATGGGCATCAGCCGTAGCCGTTGCCGGGGGTCCAGCAGCGCGCCGGCCACCCGGTCGAGTTCGCGGAAAGGATCAAACTTCATCGCCATTGTCATCAACTCCTCTTGCGCCGGCGCCCGCCGGGCACCGGTGGTGTTGGAATGCCGGTTGTTGGAAAAGGGCCGATAAAGGTTGAGCTGGAGGCGCTCAACGATGGAAATTACGCTAGCACTCGTCATTAGTGAGTGCTAGATCACAGCAAGGATTTCCGGACGGGACCGATGCTTTTCCGGCTGCGCCCCGTTCAGACTGCCCAGGTGTGTACGGGCTCATTGCTGTGCATGTTCTCCCAGTACAGCCGGGAGAGTTCCACCAGTGCCGCAGGCCGGCTGAGTCCGGCCGCTTCAAGGCGGCGCAGTGTGGCGATTTGCCAGGCCGCGCCGTTCTGCTCGGTGCGTGTGCGTTCGGCGAGCACGTTGAGATAGCGGTCAATGAGGGAAGCATCCACCTTCAGCTCCCGCAGTCCCGCAGCGGCCTGCGGAATCAGGTGCCGGAGGATCAGCTCGGCCACGGGGATTTCTCCGAAGCCCGGCCAGTACACCGTCGCTTCCAGCCCGTACCGGGCGCAGGCGAGGAAATTGTCCGAGGCCGTCTTGAAGGCCACCCGGCTCCACAACGGCCGGTCGGCGGTGCGGATGTATTCCACCAAGCCGTAGTAGAAGGCGGCGTTGGCCACCACATCCAGGACCGAGGGGCCCGCGGGCAGGACCCGGTTTTCGAGCCGGAGGTTGGGGGTGCCGTTGCCCGGATCGTAGATGGGGCGGTTCCACCGGTAGACGGTGCCGTTGTGCAGCCGCAGTTCCGGCAGCAGCGGAGCGCCGAAGGGCGTGGTTTCGCCGCCGTTGCCTGACAGCTCGGGCAGCAGGGCCGGGAAGAAGCGGACGTTCTCCTCGAACAGGTCGAAGATGGATGTGATCCACCGTTCCCCGAACCAGACCCGGGGACGGACACCCTGGTTGCGCATTTCCGGCGGACGGGTGTCGATGGCCTGTTTGAACAGTTCAATCCGGGTTTCGTGCCAAAGCAGGTGCTCCATGAACACCGGCGAGTTGGCCCCAAGGGCAACCTGGGGTGCGGCAATCATCTGCGCGGCGTTCCAGGCCGGGGCAAACTGGTCCGGGGAGACCTCCAGATGCAGCTGGACCGAGGTGCAGGCGGCTTCGGGGGCAATGTTCTGGGCATAGAAGGACAGCGGCTCGGGCCCGGAGAGGTCCAGCAGCACGTCTTCGCCGCGCGCCTGCAGCACAGAGGTGTTCAGTGCGGCGTAGCGGCGGCCGCTGCTAAGCCACTCCCAGCCGTCCATAAAGCCGGGAGTGAGCGTGGGCAGGATGCCGACCATCATGATGTCGGCGGCCTCCTGCTCGGCCCGCCGGTCGGCGCGGTTCAGCTGCATCCGCAGGCTGTCCTCAAGCTCCTTCAAACCGAACTGTCCCACGGACATGGCCGGATGGTTCATCTCGATATTGAAGGCGCCGATTTCCGTCTGGAAGGCCGGATCGGCAATCCGCCCGAGGACAGCCTGGTTGCGCAGGGCAGGCGAGAAGTCACGGTTGGTCAGGTTCAGCTCAAGTTCCAGTCCGATGCTGGCCGTGTCCGCAAACTGTGCCGTGGACAGGAAATGGGCAAAATGATCAAGGTTCTCCAGCAGGCGCTGCCGGTATGCCGTTCGCTGCGCCCGGCTGAAGGTCCTGCTTGTGACTTCAGCACCCATGGCCGCTACTTCTTTTTCAGGCCCTCGTAGACATTGATGGGGCGCTGCAGTTCGCCGTGCTGGGCTCCCATCACTATGACGGCACCGGAGAGCGCAGGAATGCTCCACTGGAGGATCTTCAACTGGCGCTGGGCGCTTTTGAGCTCGTCCGAGGCGCCGGCCCGGGGCTCCGTGGCACCCTGGCTGCCCTGTTCAGCGAGCTTCTCCACCTTGCCGCCCAGCAGGCCGGAATACAGGGTTACTGCCGCAGCGATTGCAGTTACTGCGGTCTTGTAGATGGTCAGGCGGCCAACGCCCTCCTGTTCGGCGACACGGGTCTTATTGTCACCGATGAGGGCCAGGCCGGCCAGGAAATGCATGCCGATGGCGGCGGCTTGGACAGGCGCCCACTTCTTCCAGCCCAGCGCGGAAAGCCGGGTCCGTTCGGTGGGATCTTTTGCCTCGGCAGTTGCGCCGTTCAGGCCGACGGCGCCCATCAGGGAGCCGCCAAACCAGGCTGCGGCGGTGAGGTCGTGGACAGAGCGGGTCAGGGTTGCGGCCAATGTAGTGCTCCTGTGGGTTGTAGGTGCAAAAAAGACAACCACGCGCAGTAAGCATTAGCAAGGGCACTTATGATTCTAACACGCTAGGAATCGATAACTAAGTGTGCTTAGTATTGGTTCACCGGTACATCCGATCTTGATCAGTAGTTGGAATGACGAAAGAGAGCGATGATGACAGAGAATTACAGCCCGCGCGACGGAAGCCATGCGGCAAATCCGGCCGGAGGCAGCAATGATTCGGGCGCCGCATCGGCAAAGGCCGACGCCGCCAAGCAGCAGGCCGGTGACCTTGCCCAGCAGGCCAAGGGGAACGCCGCCCAGGTGGCGGACACCGCCAAGTCCGAGGCCGCCGAGGTTGCATCCGAAGTCAAAACCAATGCCAAGGACCTCTTCACCCAGGCTCGTTCAGACCTGACGGAACAGGCAGGTGCCCAGCAGCAGAAGGTGGCGGAGGGGCTGCGCTCCGTTGCCGATGAACTGCATTCCATGGCGCAGTCCGGTCAGTCCGGCGTCGCCACCGACCTCGTCGGCGAAGCCGCAAGCCGTGCCTCCTCCGTGGCCACTTGGCTGGACGGACGGGACCCGGGCTCGCTGCTTGATGAAGTGAAGGGCTTCGCCCGCCAGCGTCCCATGGCCTTCCTTGCCATCGCGGCAGGTGCAGGCTTCCTTGCCGGCCGCTTGAACAAGAGCCTCAGCGCCGGCCGGCCGGCCGAGGGCACGGCGACGGCGGGTTCCAGCGGACAGCACGTCGCACCCCCGGTGCCGCAGGCCCCGGCCACACAGCCGACGGTGGGCACCGGAACCACCGGAGCCACCGGTCCGGCCGCCGGGACGACGGGTGTGGATGATCCGTTCGGCACCGAGCCGGTCCGCCAGGCCGGCGCCGGCCCCGCCTCTTCGCAGACCCTGCCGCCAAGCCCTTCCACAGAGATCCCGGCAGCTGATCCCTACAGCGGTGGTCGGCACTGATGAGTACCGAAATGCCTCCCACCCCCGGACAGGCCAAGGCGGAATCCACGTCCCTGGGCGATCTGCTCGGGCAGGTGACGCAGGACATGTCCACCCTCATGCGCCAGGAAGTGGAGCTGGCCAAGGTCGAGCTGAAACAGTCGGCGTCCCGCGCGGGAAAGGGCGCGGGAATGTTCGGCGGAGCAGCTGTCGCCGGGTACTTTGTGCTCCTCTTCCTTTCGGTGGCTCTGTGGTACGCACTGGGCACCACCGTCATCGGCTTCGGCTGGTCCGCAGTGATCGTGGCCGTTATCTGGGCCATCATTGCCGCCGTTCTGGCAGCACGCGGACGCTCTGAAATGAAGAAGATCAAGGGCATGCCGCAAACGGCCGAAACCCTGCAGGAAATTCCCCCGACCATGAAACCAAGCGAGGAAACACGATGAGTGAAAACCCTGATGAGATCCGCGCCGATATCGAAGCGACCCGCAGGCGCCTGGGAACCAACGTTGACGCCGTCGCGGACAAGGTAACTCCCTCCCACATTGTCCAGCGCCAGACGGACAAGATGCGGGACAAGGTTTTCGGAGTGAAGGACAAGGTGATGGGTGTGGCGGATTCAGTAGGCAACAGCGCGTCAAACGCCGGCAGCAGCGTTTCCGGCAGCGTTTCGGACAGCGTGTCCGCAGCCGGTTCGGCGGTGCAGGATGCTCCGGGCCGTCTGGTGGACAAGGCACAGGGCAACCCGATGGCGGCCGGGCTGATTGCCTTCGGCGCCGGGCTGCTGGCTGCTTCCATCTTCCCGGCCAGCCAGAAGGAACGCCTCGCGGCCGACAACATCAAGACCGCAGCCCAGCCGATGACCGATGAGCTGGCAGGCGCAGCCAAGGAAATGGCGCAGGGACTCAAGGAGCCGGCCCAGGAAGCGATGGAAAACATCAAGTCCACCGCTACCGAGGCCGCGCAGAACGTGAAGTCCGAGGGCCAGGCAGCGGCGTCGGACGTCAAGGAATCTGCAACCGACGCTCCGCAGAACATCCGGAACGCCTAAGGGCATTCGGAACCAAAACAACGACGGCGGTGCCGCACCCGGCCAGGGTGCGGCACCGCCGTCGTGTTAAGGCGTTGCTGACGCAGTCGGGCAGAATCAGCGGAGAGAAATCAGCGGGGGAGGGCCGCTTCGTCATTGCTGTACAGCACGCCCATCTGTGCCCGCGCGGCGTCGAAGAGCCGCATGGTGCGCAGGGAATCTGCCCAGGTCATGGTGGGACTTTCCACCAGCCCGGACTGGATGCAGCGGGTGACTTCGCGCAGCTCGTAGGTATAGCCGTTGCCGACCTGCGGGAAACGCTCCACCCGTGCCTCTCCCATATGCGGAACCACGGTGATTTCCACCGGGTTGTGCAGCGGGGAACCCGTGCGCAGCCAGCCCTTGGTGCCGGAGATAACCGCCGTGCGCGGGCAGGAGGAGACCAGCGAAGAGGTCAGCTGCGCGAGGGCGCCGGAGGCGTAACCCAGGGTGAGGGCGTTCTGCGTATCCACGCCGTCGGCGTTGAGGCTGCCGACCGCATGCACCGTCTCGGGGTAACCGAGGGCGCCCAGGGCGAAGGTGAGCGGGTAGACCGTCAGGTCCAGCAGCGCCCCGCCGCCGGCCGCCGGATCCCAGAGCCGGCTGCCCGGATCGTAGGGGGCCGGGAAGCCGAGGTCCGCCTGGACCCAGTTGATCTCGCCCAGCTCGCCGGAGGCCACCAGTTCCCAGACCCGGTTGATGCAGGGCAGGAAGCGGGTCCAGACCGCTTCCATCAGGAACAGGTTGCGGCTGCGGGCCAGTTCAATGAGCTCCTCCGCCTCGCGGGCGTTGATGGTCATGGACTTCTCGCAGAGCACGTGTTTGCCGGCTTCGAGGGCCCGCCGGGCGATGGCGTAGTGCTGGGCGTGCGGCGAGGCGATGTAGACCACGTCTACGTCGCCGTCGGCAAACAGCCGGTCGTACCCCGCGACGCCCTCGTCGTCGTAGTAGCTGCGGGCGAAACCGAAACGGTTGGCAAAGTCTTCTGCGGAGCCCTGCCGGCGGGAACTGACTGCCTGCAGCACTGCATCTTCGAGCCGGGCAATGTCTTCGGTGACACGCTCGGCGATGTTGCCGGTGGCGACGACGCCCCAGCGCAGGGTACGGCCGGTGGACTGGACCGGACTGGGGGCGCCCGCCTGCACGCACGGCGGGGTGGGGATGTGTTGAAGGTCGGTCATGGTCCTCGTCTTCCGCGTCGTTGGGGGAGTACCCCCACTTTATGGGTGCCCGGTCCCGGAGCCTAGGCCCGGCAACCAAGCAGCTTCAGGAATCGGGCCCCACCGGAACAGCCCGGGTCCCCCACGAAGGGGAACCCGGGCTGTTCCGCCGCGAGGGGCGGATTACTTCAGCAGGCCGTGGGTGCTACTTGACCAGCTTGGAGAGCGTGGGATCGTTGGCGTAGGCCTCGGCAGCGTTTGCCTTGGTCACAATGACCGGCTCCAGCAGGTACGCCGGAACAACCTTGTTGCCGTTGTCGTAGCTCTCGTCGTCGTTGATTTCGATCTCTTCACCGGCGGCCAGGTCCTTGACCATCTCGATGCTGTGGTTCACCAGGTTGGGGGTGTCCTTGTTGATCGTGGAGTACTGCTTGCCTTCCATGATCAGCTTCACGGACTCAACCTCGGAGTCCTGGCCGGTGATGACAGGCAGCGGCTTGCCGGCAGCCTCGATGGAGGTCAGCGCGGCACGGGCCAGCGTGTCATTGGGGGAGAGGACGCCGTCCAGCTCCGCGGAGGCGTAGTTGGCCGAAAGCAGGGTGTCCATGCGCTTCTGGGCGTTTTCGGCCGTCCAGCCCTGGGTAACTACCTGGTTGAACTCGGTCTGGCCCGAGACCACGTTGAGGTTTCCGGATTCGATCTCCGGCTTCAGCACGTCCATGGCGCCGTCGAAGAAGACCTGCGCGTTGGCATCATCCGGGGAACCGGCGATCAGCTCGACGTTGTAGGGGCCCTCGGGCTTCTTTTCCTTCAGCCCGTCCAGCAGGGCCTGGCCCTGCAGCTGGCCGACCTTGAAGTTGTCGTAGGCCACGTAGTAGTCCACGTTCTCGGTGTTGGTCAGCAGGCGGTCATACGCGATGACGGTGATGCCGGCATCCTTGGCATCCTGCAGCTGGGAGCCGAGCTGGCTGCCGTCGATGGCGCCGACAATCAGGACCTCGACGCCGTTGGTGATCATGGAGCTGATCTGGTTCTGCTGTTCGGACACGCCGCCGTTGGCGAACTGCACCTGGCCTTCGAAGCCGGCTTCCTTGAGGCCGTCGTTGAACAGGGATTCCGCGAGGACCCAGTTTTCGGAGGTCTTCTGCGGCAGTGCGACGCCGATTGCGGCGCCTTCACCGAAACCGGATTCGGACTCGGAGGAGGTTTCCTCCGCGCGGCCGCAGGCGGACAGCGACAGTGCTGCGACCGTTGCGACAACGGCGAAGGACTTTGCGAATTTACGCATGGTGTTCTCTTTCTTGATAGCGGGGGTGTAAGTGGAGCGGGTCAGTGGAACGTTCAGGCGTCAGTGGAGATGACGGTTTTGGTGCCGGTGGGCATTTCCGGGGTGGCGTCGACGACGGCGGGAGCCGGCTTCGGCTTGTTGCCGCCGAAGTTGCGCATCAGCAGGCCGGTGATGGAGGGCTTCCCCTGGGTCTTGTTGTAGACATCCAGTGCTACGGCGAGCAGCAGGACCAGGCCCTTGATCATGGAAGTCAGATCCGCGCCTACGCCCAGCAGCTGCAGGCCGTTGTTCAGCACGGCCATCACCAGGCCGCCCACAATGGAGCCCACCACGGTGCCGACGCCGCCCGAGACGGCAGCCCCGCCGATGAAGACAGCGGCGATGGCGTCCAGTTCCCAGCTGGTGCCGTCGAACGGACCCGAAGCGGTGGAGCGGGCCACGAAGATCATGCCGGCCAGGGCAGCCAGGATGGACATGTTCATCATGACCATGAAGTTGACCTTTTTGCCCTGCACGCCGGAGAGCTCGGCTGCGTGCCGGTTGCCGCCCACGGCGTAGACGTGGCGGCCCAGGATGGTCTTGTTGGAGATGAAGCCATAGAACAGGACCAGCACGCCGAGGATGATGCCGGAGACCGGGAAGGACGTGCCGGGACGGCCCGTGGCGAAGAGGTACGTGGCGTAGAGGATGACGGCGCAGAGCAGGCCGATCTTGACCACGGGTACCCAGGCCGGCGGGTTGACGGTGCCCAGCTTGGCGTTGCGGGCGCGCTTGCGCATTTCACCGTAGATCACCGCGGCGCACAGGATCAGGCCGAGCAGCAGGGTGAGGTTGTTGTAGCCGGTGTCCGGGCCAATCTCCGGAAGGTAGCCGGCACCGATGAACCGGAACTCGGAGGGCACCGGTACGGTGTTGGACTGGCCGACCCACTGGTTCGCACCGCGGAAAATCAGCATGCCCGCCAGGGTCACGATAAAGGCCGGAATTCCGACGTAGGCGACCCACAGGCCCTGCCAGGCGCCGATCGCGGCACCCACCAGCAGGCCCAGCACGATGCCGGCGTACCAGGGCAGTCCCCAGTCCCGCATGGCGACCGCGACGACGATGCCGGAGAAGGCGGCCACGGAGCCGACGGAGAGGTCGATGTGGCCGGCAATGATCACGAAGACCATGCCCACGGCGAGGATCAGGATGTAGGAGTTGCCGTTGAACAGGTTGATCATGTTCGTGGACGTGAGTGTCTTGCCCCCGGTGAGGAACTGGAACAGGACAACGAGGATGCCCAGGGCGAAAATCATCCCGAATTGGCGGCCGTTGCCGCCCAGGAGCTGCTTGATGGCGTTCATGAAAGGGTTCCTTGTGCGGCGTAGGTTTTCTTGGCGGGTGAGGTCATGAGCCTCATGAGGCTCTCCTGGTCGGCTTCGCCCTTGGAGAGTTCTCCGGTGATGGCACCTTCGAAGATGGTGTAAATCCGGTCTGACAGGCCCAGCAGTTCGGGCAGCTCCGAGGAGATCACGATGACTCCCTTGCCCTGGTTGGCCAGCTGCTGGATGATCCCGTAGATCTCGTACTTGGCGCCCACGTCGATGCCGCGGGTGGGTTCGTCCAGGATCAGCAGGTCCGGGTCGGTGAACATCCACTTGGCCAGGACAACCTTCTGCTGGTTGCCGCCGGACAGCTTGGACACACC
Source organism: Arthrobacter sp. Y3224198 (assembly GCF_059090025.1). NCBI lineage: Bacteria > Bacillati > Actinomycetota > Actinomycetes > Micrococcales > Micrococcaceae > Arthrobacter > Arthrobacter sp. Y3224198. Next base: position 48,927 of record NZ_JBNHFG010000011.1, on the reverse strand, counting down.
TTCGTCCACGGTCGGCGCCTTGGTGCGCAGGCTCTTTCGGTACTCTTCGGCGTGGCGGAACTCGGCGTCGTCGTCCACCACCAGGCCGTGCGTGATCTTCTTCAGGTCCGCGGAGACGGTGGTGGCCTTGATGTCATCCAGCAGGTTCAGGCCAAGGGTCTTGCGGTCCTCGGTCACGTAGGCCAAACCGTGGTTAATAGCGGAATGCACGTTCTTGAGCGTGATTTCCTTGCCGTCCTTGATGATCTGGCCGGAGATGAAGTTGCCGTAGGAGCGGCCGAAGATGGAACGGGCCAGCTCGGTACGCCCGGCTCCCATGAGTCCGGCGAACCCGACGATTTCGCCGCGCCGGACGTGGAAGTCGGAGCCCTTGCAGACCAGGCGGTCCGCGACGGCCGGGTGGCCCACGGTCCAGCCGCGGACCTCGAAGAAGGTTTCGCCGATGTTCGGGGTGTGGTCCGGGAAGCGGGACTCCAGTGAGCGTCCCACCATGCCGCGGATGATGCGGTCTTCGTCGGCGCCTTCGGCGGCGACGTCGATGCTCTCCACTGAGCGGCCGTCACGGATGATCGTGATGGAGTCGGCGATCTGCTCGATTTCGTTGAGCTTGTGCGAAATCATGATGCAGGAGATGCCCTTGTCGCGCAGCCCGGACATCAGGCCCAGCAGGTGCTGGGAATCGGTTTCGTTGAGCGCTGCGGTCGGCTCGTCCAGGATGAGCAGCTTCACGCTCTTGCTCAGGGCCTTGGCGATTTCCACCAGCTGCTGCTTGCCCACGCCCAGGTCCTTGATGGGGGTGGTGGGGTCTTCCTTCAGCCCCACGCGCTCCATCAGGTCCAGAGTGTCGAAGTTGACCTTGTCCCAGTCGATGACGCCGAACCGGGTGGGTTCGTTGCCCAGGAAGATGTTTTCCGCGATGGACAGTTCCGGGATCAGTGCCAGTTCCTGGTGGATGATCACGATTCCGGCGGCTTCGCTGGACCGGATATCGCGGAACTGGACGGTTTCACCCTGGAAAACAATGTCGCCGGTATACGTGCCGTGCGGGTACACACCGGACAGGACCTTCATCAGGGTGGACTTGCCGGCGCCGTTTTCACCGCAGATGGCGTGGATCTCTCCCGCACGGACCTTCAAGGACACATCCGAGAGCGCTTTGACTCCCGGGAATTCCTTGGTGATGGAGTGCATTTCCAGGATGAACGGGCTAGCCGACATGCGCGTTGTCCCCGCTGTCGGGGCAGTACGCGCTGTGCGCGTGGACTGCGGGAGCTGCTGCTGCTCGCATGAGTGCCTCCATGTGACCTCTTTGTCGTGACATGGCCCACAGGGTGAGCCGATAACGAAGTTAACAGGGTCACAGGCACTGTCGTCAAGTCTTGAACGCAAAGCCCCGGTTTTCCGCCACTTTTCCGAACGGCACCGCTTCGGAAGCCCGCCAGCAGGGGGGAGCTACCGGGCTGTGGCGCCCTGCTCCTGCAGCACAAGCGCCGCAGCACCGAGGGCTTCGGCGCGGTCGCCGAGGGAGGACATCTGCACTGCGGAGGTCTCATCCACCAGGGGGACCGCATGCCGCAGGAGTCCCCGGCGGATGGGGTCAAGGAAACAGTCCCCGAGATCGGTCAGGGAGCCGCCGATGATGATGGTCTCCGGGTTCAGGGTGTTGGCCAGGTTCGCTGCTGCACGGCCCACCGCTACCCCGGCGTCGTCAATGACCCGCAGGGTGGCCGGGTCCTTGGCGGCGGCCCGGTCAATGATGTCCGCGGTGGTCACGGCGCCCTGGGAGGCGCGGCTGAGCAGCTCGATCATGGTCGAGGTTGAAGCGATGGTTTCCAGGCAGCCGCGGTTGCCGCAACGGCAGATGACGCCCTGGTCGAAAATGGTGGCGTGGCCGATCTCCCCGGTGATGCCCACGTGGCCGTAGTACAGCGAGCCGTTGATGATCAGACCGGCGCCGATCCCCGAGGCCACCTTGATGAAAATCAGGTTCCCCGTGCCGCCGTGCGGACCCCAGGTCACTTCGGCCAGCGCGCCCAGGTTGGCGTCGTTGTCGATGAACACGGGCATGCCGAGCCGTTCGGCGAGGTCCTCGCGCATGTTGATGCCCACCCATTCGGGCAGGATGGCGCCCTGCACCACGGTGCCGGTCCGCCGGTCGATGGGGCCCGGGATCCCGACGCCGGCGCCCAGCACGGCATTGCGGCCCACACCCTGCCGGCGGAGCAGCTTGGCCAGCAGTGCGGCCGCGGCATCCATTCCCTCGGCCGCGGTGTGGCCCAGCGGAAGCTGGACGGACTCCTCCTGCAGGATCCGGTAGCCCAGGGAGGCCAGCACCACCCGCACGTGGCGCCGTCCGATGTCGATGCCGGCCGCCACGGCACCCGTGTCATTGAGCCGGACCGAGTGGGCCCGCCGTCCCGAACTGGTGGTGGGTTCGGTGATCACCAGCCGGTCCTCGTGCATCACCTTGACGATGTTGGAGACGGTGGCGCTGGAGAGCCCGGTGGTGCGCGCCAGTTCGGCCTGGGTCTGCGGTCCGGCCAGCAGCGCCGAGACGATGCGCTGGCGGTTCCGTTCGCGCAGAGCGCTCTGGGAACCGGGTTTGGAGCTTTCGGGACCCGTGGTCGGGACAGTCCTCAACGTTGAGGGAGGGTCGGCTGGCATGAATTAAGAGTGCTACATCACACTCTTGCCGTCAAGAATTGAACGCAAGGTCAGGGCTGGGTAGCCAGCGCCTCGCGGTGCGCCGCTGCCGTGCGCCGGTAGTTTTCCGCATTGGCCTGCACCGATGCAAACTCCTCATCCGTCAGTGTGCGGCGCACCTTGGCCGGCATCCCGGCCACGAGCGAGCGCGGCGGAACCACGGTGCCTTCCAGGACGAGCGCACCGGCGGCCACCAGCGACCCGGCTCCGATCACCGCGCCGTTCATGATGGTGGCGCTCATGCCGATCAGGCAGTCATCCTCCACGGTGCAGCCGTGGACCACCGCGTTGTGGCCGACACTGACCCGGTTCCCCACCGACGTCGGGAATCCGGGGTCCGCATGCAGCACCACGTTGTCCTGCAGGTTGGTGCCCTCGCCAACCCGGATGCTGTTGGAATCCCCGCGGACGCAGACGCCGTAGAACGCGCTGGAGTCCGGCCCCATCACTACGTCCCCGATCAGCGAGGCGGTGGGCGCAAGGAAAACACTGGGGTCAACGGAAGGGGCGGAGCCCCGCAGTTCAATGATGTGTGCCATGGCACCCAAGAGTAGTCCCGAACCCCTCCGGGGTCCGGGAAGGAACGGCTACGTGAAGACGATGGTGCGTTTGCCGTCCAGCAGTACCCGGTGCTCGGCGTGCCACTGCACTGCCTTGGACAGTGCCCGCCCCTCGACGTCGCTGCCCAGGGCGGCGAGCTGCGCGGCGGAGCGGGAGTGGTCCACCCGGATGACCTCCTGCTCGATGATCGGCCCCTCGTCCAGGTCCGCCGTGACGTAATGCGCGGTGGCGCCGATCAGTTTCACGCCGCGGGCGTGGGCCTGGTGGTAGGGCCGGGCGCCCTTGAAGGACGGCAGGAAGGAGTGGTGGATGTTGATGGCGCGTCCGGCCAGCTCGCTGCAGAGGCTGTCGCTGAGGATCTGCATGTACCGGGCCAGCACCACCAGTTCAATGTCCAGCTCCGCCATCAGCTCCCGCAGCCGGTCTTCGGCCTCCAGCTTGGTGTCGGGCGTGACCGGGATGTGGTGGAAGGGAACGCCGTAGAAATCCGCCAGCGATTCCAGCTCCCGGTGGTTGGACACGATGGCCGGGATCTCGATGGGCAGGGTCCCGGCCCGCTGCTGGAACAGCAGGTCATTGAGGCAGTGACCGGAGGTGGATGCCATGATCAGCGTGCGGACACGGCGGCCCGTCACGTGCAGCTCCCAGCTCATGGCAAACGCGTCCGCCACAGCCGCCAGCTCCGCGCGGACCTCGTTATAGGAGCGCGGCGACGTGAATTCCACCCGCATGAAAAAGGAGCCGGTTTCCGGGCTGCCGTACTGCGCGGACTCCGTGATGTTGCCCCCGGCGGCTACCAGCGAGGCGCTGACGGCGTGGACGATGCCCGGGCGGTCGGGGCAGGACAGCGTCAGTGTGTAGGTGGCGGTTTCCGGGCGGGGGCCGGCGTCTTCGGGAAGGCTGGGGATCAGGTGCGTCACCCTTGCTAGGTTACCGGTTAGGGCGCCCTGGCTTAGGGTTGGGCACATGGATGTGACGTTCCTGCCGCTTTCCGACAAAGACGAGGAAGAGCTTGTACGGTTCCTCACGACCAACAGGTTTCCGTACCACCGGATTACCGCGCCCTCGGAGGGCCTGGTGCGCCGGCTGCTGATCGAGGGCCGGTTCGACGGCGACGGGGTACGCACCTACTGGGTCTTCGGCGACAACCACCGTATGGGGCTGGTGATCCTGGAGGAACTGGACACCGACACCCCGGTCCTGGACCTTCGCCTGGTGGAGCGGTTCCGCGGCCGGGGGAACGCCGTGCCGGTGCTGAAGGCGCTGACCGCCAAGGTCTTTGAGGAATACCCCGGCGTCCACCGCTTTGCCGGCCGCACCCGCGAGGACAACATCGCGATGCGCAAGACCCTGCTGCGCTCCGGCTTCCTCAAGGAGGCCCATTACCGGGAGTCCTGGCCATTGGAGGACGGACGCCGGGTGGCCACGGTGGTGTACGCCATCCTGCGCCGGGACTTCGACCGCGGGGTAGTTACGCGTTTCGAGTGGGAAGAGCTGGAGCAACCCCGCTAGCCGTGACAGCAGCACCGGCGGCCTGCTCGCGGGCGGCAAGCAGCTGGACGGCCGCCAGCGCTGCTGCCCGTCCGGCCCGGGTGGCGCCCAGGGTGGAGGAAGACTCGCCGTAGCCCACCATCAGCAGCCGCGGTTCGCGCACCACCCGCACACCGTCCATCCGGATGCCGCCGCCGGGCTCGCGCAGGTGCAGCGGCGCAAGGTGGTCCAGGGCGGCACGGAAGCCGGTGGCCCACAGCACCGTGTCCACCTGCTCGGTGGAACCGTCGCTGAATACCGCCGCGTCCTCCCTCAGCGCGGACAGTGGTCCGCGGGACACCAGGACGCCGTCCTCGATGCCCCTGCGGTATTCCGGGGTCAGCGGCAGGCCGGTGGCCGAAACCACGCTCCGCGGCGGCAGACCGGCGCGGGTGCGTGCGCTGACCCGCGCTTCCACCGCCCGGCCCCACTCGGCGTCGAACGGGCGGCGGGTGAACTCCGGCGGGCGCCGCGTGGACCAGAGCGTCCGGACGCCGGCGCGGTCCAGCTGCAGCAGGAACTGCACTGCCGAGGTGCCCCCGCCCACCACGAGCACCCGCTGTCCGGCGAATTCGGCGACGCTGCGGAAGTCGCGGGTATGCAGCTGCCGTCCGCGGAAGAGTTCCCGGCCGGGGTAATAGGGCCAGTAGGGCCGGTCCCACGTTCCGGTGGCATTGATGACCGTCAGCCCCTGCCACGTCCGGCCGTCTGCCGCGTGCACGGCCAGCCGCCCGGCGTCGCCCTCCGTTACGGAGGCCACGGGTACCGGCCGGACGACGTCGAACCCGAACTGCTGTTCATAGCGTCCGTAATACCGGGTCACGACGGCGGAGGCAGGCTCCGCGGGGTCGGGCGAGCCCAGCGGCATGCCGGGCAGGTCATGCAGGGCGTGGGCGGCGCCGAAGGTCAGTGAATCCCAGCGGTGCCGCCACGCGCCGCCGGGCCCGGGGTTCGCGTCCAGGACGGTGAAGCCGCTCCCGGCGGCCAGGCCGCGCCGGCGCAGATGGAACGCGGCGCTGAGCCCGGCCTGTCCGGCCCCGATGACCACTACATCCGTCTGCACTGCTTCCGCTGCCTGCACTGCCTCACCGCCTTCACCGCTTCGCCCGGATTCCATTGAAGAACTCTAACCGTCCCCGGATGACGGCTATTCCTGCCGGCAGGGCCGCGGGGAGGCTAGGATGGGACAAGTCGCGACTGGCGTCGGGTGGGTTACCACCAGGGAGCGGCACGGCACCTCAGCCAACTGGGCGGAGGTGTTTGCACGACCACGGATCGCACGCCTGGGCCGCGGGTCACGTTGAGCTGTTTGCCATGCCCGGACCGGTTGTCATCCACGGTTTGCGGGCGTGCCGGACAGGTAGCCTGACCTATAGAGAACCCCGTCCCCAGGAGATCCACGTGAGAGTATCCACCCAGCCCGTCACCAACGCGCCCCTAGCGGATGTCGATCCCGAAATCGCGGCCGTCCTCCATGACGAGCTGTCCCGCCAGCGCAGCACGCTCGAAATGATTGCCTCGGAGAACTTCGCCCCGCGGGCAGTCCTGGAAACCCAGGGCTCCGTGCTCACCAACAAGTATGCCGAGGGGTACCCGGGACGCCGGTATTACGGCGGCTGCGAATACGTGGACGTGGCGGAGAACCTGGCCATCGACCGGGTGAAGGCGCTCTTCGGTGCCGAGTTCGCCAACGTCCAGCCGCACTCCGGCGCGCAGGCCAACGCCGCCGCGCTCGCCGCCCTGATGCAGCCGGGCGAAAAGCTGATGGGGCTGAACCTGGCCCACGGCGGGCACCTGACCCACGGCATGAAGCTGAACTTCTCCGGCAAGCTCTACGAGGTGGCCGCCTACGGGGTGGATGAGCAGAGCTACCGGGTGGACATGGACAAGGTACGGGAGCAGGCGCTCGCCGAACGTCCGCAGGTCATTGTCGCCGGCTGGTCCGCCTACCCCCGTCACCTGGACTTCGACGCGTTCCGGTCCATTGCAGACGAAGTGGGTGCCTACCTCTGGACGGACATGGCGCACTTCGCCGGCCTGGTGGCCGCCGGACTGCACCCGAACCCGGTGCCGGCGTCCGACGTCGTTACGTCCACCGTGCATAAGACCCTCGCCGGACCCCGCTCGGGCATGATCCTGGCCAAGCAGGACTACGCGAAGAAGCTCAACTCCGCGGTCTTCCCGGGCCAGCAGGGCGGCCCGCTGATGCACGTGATCGCGGCCAAGGCCGTGGCATTCAAGATCGCCGGATCCGAGGAATTCCGCGAACGGCAGGAGCGGGTGCTTGAGGGTGCCCGGATCATCGCGGACCGCCTGGCTGCCGCCGACGTCGCCGAACACGGCGTCTCCGTGCTGACCGGCGGCACCGACGTGCACCTGATCCTGGTGGACCTGCGGCACTCGGCGCTGGACGGCAAGCAGGCCGAAGACCTGCTGCACTCGGTGGGCATCACGGTGAACCGCAACTCCGTCCCGTTCGACCCGCGTCCGCCGATGGTCACCTCGGGGCTGCGGATCGGCACCCCGGCACTGGCCACCCGTGGTTTCGGTGCAGCCGAATTCACCGAAGTCGCCGAAATCATCGCCGCCGCGCTGAAGCCGGCCCCCGACGTCGACGCACTGCGCGCCCGGGTGGCCGCCCTGGCGGAGAACTTCCCGCTCTACCCCGGACAGGAGGAATGGTAACCATGGAGAAAGGAACCAACATGGAGGGCAGCGTGGCCAAGGCCGCCGTTTCCGAAACCCCCGAAGACGCCGGGGTGAACCTGGGCTGGGAGGTCAAGGACAAGACGGAATTCGGCACCCCGGTGGCCGCGAAGATCCTGGACGGCCGCGCCGCCGCGAAGGAAATCAAGGATGAGCTGCGCGAACGGGTGCAGGTGCTGAAGGACGAACACGGCATCACCCCCGGCCTGGGCACCGTGCTGGTGGGCGACGACCCGGCCAGCCACTCCTACGTGGGCGGCAAGCACAAGGACTGCAAGCAGGTGGGCATTAATTCCATCCGCCGCGACCTGCCCGCCGACATCAGCCAGGCCGACCTCGAAAAGGTCATTGACGAGCTGAACGAGGACCCGGCCACCACCGGATACATCGTGCAGCTGCCGCTGCCGGCCCACATCGACACCAACGCCGTGCTGGAGCGGATTGCGCCGGAAAAGGACGCAGACGGGCTGCACCCGGTCAACCTGGGCCGGTTGGTGCTCAACGTCAGCGAACCGATGGCCTCGCCGCTGCCGTGCACCCCGCACGGGATTGTGCAGCTGCTGGTCCGCAACGGAATCGCCCTGACCGGCAAGCGGGTGCTGGTGGTAGGCCGCGGCGTCACCGTCGGCCGACCCCTGGGGCTGCTGCTGACCCGCCGGCCGATCAACGCAACGGTCACCCTGGCCCACACCGGAACGGTGGACCTCTTCGAGCACCTGCGTGAAGCGGACGTGGTGGTTGCCGCCGCCGGGTTCCCCGAGATGATCAAGGCCGAGGATCTTAAGCCCGGCGCCATTGTGCTGGACGTCGGGGTCACCCGGGTCACCGATCCGGAAACAGGCAAAACCACACTGACCGGCGACGTGGATCCGGCAGCCGCAGATGTAGCCTCGTGGATTTCGCCCAACCCGGGCGGAGTGGGTCCGATGACCCGTGCCATGCTGCTGGCCAACGTGGTGGAAGCGGCCGAGCGGAAGGCCGGAATCCTGGCCTAGGGAGCGTTTCCTTCGCAATGAGACGGGCCGGCGCCGCAGATGGGCGCCGGCCCGCGGCGCGTCCACTACACTGTCTCAAGTGCCGCAGATCACAGTAAGCAAAACTGTCCCCGAAACCCGCTCCGATTTTGTTATATCCGCACGGGACCTGACCAAGTCCTACGGCGACTTCACCGCCGTCCGCGGCATCTCCTTCGACGTTCCGCCGGGGGAGTCCTTCGGCCTCCTGGGACCGAACGGCGCCGGCAAATCCACCACCATGAAAATGATCGGCGGAGTGTCCCAGCGCACCTCCGGCGAGCTGAGCATCATGGGACTGGACCCCAACAGCTACGGCCCGGAGGTCCGGGCACACCTGGGCGTGGTGCCGCAGCAGGACAACCTGGACGAGGATTTGCGGGTCCGGGACAACCTGCTGGCCTACGGCCGGTATTTCGGGCTGCCCAAAAGCTACCTGCAGCCCAAGGCCGACGAACTGCTCGAGTTTGCGCAGCTGACCGACAAGGCCAAGGCACGCGTGGACTCCCTCTCCGGCGGGATGAAGCGCCGGCTGACCATCGCCCGGTCCCTGATCAATGATCCGAAGATCCTGCTGCTGGATGAACCCACCACCGGCCTGGACCCGCAGGCCCGGCACATCCTCTGGGACCGGCTTTTCCGGCTCAAGGAGGCCGGAGTGACCCTGATCCTCACTACGCATTACATGGATGAAGCCGAACAGCTCTGCGACCGGCTGATTGTGGTGGACAAGGGCACGATCATGGCGGAGGGATCCCCGGCGGCCCTGATCCGGGAGCATTCCACCCGCGAAGTGGTGGAACTGCGCTTCGGCTCCGAACGCAACACCACCGTGGCGGCGGAACTGGAAGGCATCGGCGAGCGGCTCGAGACCCTTCCGGACCGGGTGCTGATCTACGCCAACGACGGCGAGGACGCCCTGGAAGCCGTGACGGCGCGTGGGCTGAGGCCCATCACCTCGCTGGTCCGCCGGTCCTCCCTGGAAGACGTTTTCCTGCGGCTTACCGGCAGGAGCCTCATTGACTAAGCTCCCAGCCGGAGAATCCCAGCACGCGGTACTGGGGCTGCGGTCCCCGCTGACGCCGCTGCAGACAGCGGCCAAGGCGCGCCGCTTCGGTGCCTTCTATTACGCGGACATGTGGATCCGTCGGATGCGCGGCTACCAGTGGACCGTGCTGATGACCGCCGTGGGCACCCCGCTGGTCTACCTGCTGGGCATGGGCACGGGCCTGGCGGTGTTGATTGATGGCAACTCGGATGCAGGTTTCCCCGGCGGTGACGGATCAACCGTTTCCTACCTGGTGTTCCTGGCTCCGGCGCTGGTGGCCACTGCCGCCCTGATGGTCTCCAGCGAGGAGAACACGTACACGGTGATGGGCGGGTTCAAATGGCACCGCACCTACTACGGTCCCAACGCCTCCCCGCTCTCCAGCGGGCAGATTGCGTCCGGACACGTCCTGGGCCTGATGTTCCGGCTCCTGCTGACCACCGGCATCTACTACGTCTTCCTGCTGCTGTTCGGGGCCGTCCCTCATCCGGGCACCGGCTGGCTGATGGTCTTTACCGCAATGCTGGCAGGCATGGCGTTCGGTATGCCGCTGCTGGCCTTCAGTGCCACGCTGAAGGAGGACAAGGGACAATTTGCCATGGTCCAGCGGTTCGTTGTGATGCCGTTGTTCCTCTTCTCCGGAACCTTCTTCCCGTTGGAGACCCTTCCCCTGGGCGTCCGGTGGATCGGCTGGGTTTCGCCGCTGTGGCATTCCACCGAGCTGGGCAGGGTCCTTAGCTACGGGCATCCCGAACCCGCGGGACTGACCGCCGTCCACCTGGTCTATCTGGTGGCGCTGGCCGTCATCGGCCTGGTCCTGGCCCGCCGCAACTTCACTCGGAGGCTGGACGGATGAGCACCCATAATGCGACGGCGCCCACGGCGCTGGTACCAAAGGACCGCTTCCTCGGCTCCCTCTACGGCCGCAATACCCGGTCCGTGATTGCCCGCGGATTGAAGGCCACGTGGGGCACCAACTGGAGCATCATGATCAGCGGGTTCGTGGAGCCCGTGCTCTACCTGGTGGCCATGGGCATCGGGCTGGGCGCACTGGTGGGAACCGTCGCCGGTCCCGGGGGAGCGGAGATGGGTTATGCGAATTACATCGCGCCCGCACTGCTGGCCGTGTCCGCCATGAACGGTGCGGTGTACGACTCCACCATGAACGTGTTCTTCAAGCTGAATTACGCCCGGCTGTACGAGGGGATGCTCTCCACTCCGCTGGGTCCGCTGGACGTTGCCATGGGGGAGATCTTCCTGGCCCTGCTGCGCGGGGCGATGTACGCCACCGGGTTTACCGCCGTTATGGGCGCGATGGGCCTGATCACCTCGCCCTGGGCGCTGCTGATGATCCCCGCCGCCGTGGTCATCGCCTTCGGGTTCGCGTCCTTCGGGATGGCCATCACCAGTTACATGAAGACCTTCCAGCAGTTGGACTGGGTGAACATGATCATGCTGCCCATGTTCCTGCTCTCGGCCACCTTCTACCCGCTCAGTGTGTACCCCGAAGCGGTGCAGTCCGTGATCCAGGCGCTGCCGCTGTGGCACGGCGTGGAAATGCTGCGGCAGATCAGCGTGGGGATCTTCAGCTGGGGGACCGCCGGGCACCTGCTGTACTTCGTGGTGATGATTGCCGTGGGCCTGACCGTGACCACCGGCCGGCTGCGGGCGCTCTTTCTGAAGTGACACCAAAATGAGGCAGGCCTAGGCGTCCAGCTGCTCCAGCCGGCGGCGGAAGATGTCCGTCAGGCGTTCGGAAAACAGCACGAACTCGGCGCGCTGCAGGCTGCCCGGGCTGTGCTCCAGGACCTCCTGCAGGCCGATGTCCGCGACGGTTTCCGGGTCCCAGCCGTAGATCCCTGCGCTGACCGCGGGGAAGGCGATGCTTTGCGCTCCCAGTTCCTCGGCGGCCGCCAGCGCGGTGCGGAAGCATGAGCGCAGCAGCTCGGGATCCGTTTCCCCGGCGCCTGCATTCGGGCCAACGGTGTGGACTACCCAGCGCGCGGGCAGCTCATAGCCCCCGGTGGCTACGGACTGTCCGGTGGGCAGGCCCTCCGGGAGCGAGGTGTTCCGCAGTTCCCGGCACGCTGCCAGCAGTTCCGGACCGGCCGCACGGTGGATGGCCCCGTCCACGCCCCCTCCGCCCAGGAGCGAGGAGTTGGCTGCGTTCACAATGACGTCGGTGTCCCGCTCCGTAATGTCGCCGGTACGGATCTCAATCTGCATCCGGCCAGTTTTGCACCGTACGGCGCCGGGCACCAGCGCGGGGTGCCCGCCCCGGTACCGTCTGCGCCGGGACCGTCCGTATTCCTTGTCCGTGCCGAGGCACGGGCAGAGGATGGGACCAGCCGCGCAAAAGCGCGGACCAGCAGAGGAAGAGGTACAGCCATGGCCGGAAGATTCGATGCGAAAACCGCCCTCGTGACGGGTGCAGGCTCCGGGATCGGCATGGCCGCGGCCATGGCCCTCGCTGCGGAAGGAGCCAACGTGGTGGTCAATGACCTCGACCTGCAGGCAGCCCGGGACGTAGTGGAGAAAATCACCGAAAAGGGCGGCAGCGCCGTCGCCTCCGCCGGCGATGTGGCCAACCCCGAAGACGTCGCCGGATCCGTCCAGCTGGCTGTCAGCGAATTCGGCGCACTGAACCTGGCCTTCAACAACGCAGGAATCTCCGGCCCGCTGGGCCCGCTCGCGGACATTGACCTCGAGGGGTACCGCCGCGTGATCGACGTCAACCTCAATTCCGTGTTCTACAGCATGTACTACGAGATCCCGCAGATGCTGCAGGCCGGCGGCGGCGCCATTGTGAACAACTCCTCCATCCTCGGACTGGTGGGGGACGCCAACGCGGTGCCGTATGTGACGGCGAAGCACGGCGTCGTCGGGATGACCAAGTCGGCGGCACTGGGCTACGCCGGGCAGGGCATCCGGATCAACTCGGTCCAGCCCGGCTATATTGACACCCCGCTGCTCGGGAACCTGCCGCGGGAGGTTTACGAGGGCCTGGTGGGCCTGCATCCGGCCGGACGGCTGGGCACCGTGGAGGAAGTTGCCGCCGTCGTCCTGTTCCTGCTCTCGGACGCGGCCGCCTTTGTTACCGGCTCGCAGTATGCGGTAGACGGGGCCTACACCACCCAGTAAACCGCTGCAGGCTTAACCGGCTCCGGGGACCGCGCGGAGTTTGAGAGAATAGATCCATGCAGTCGATCCGAAACGGCAAGACGCCGTCGTCCCCCTCCACGCCCGGCCGCGGCATCACCCGCAAGATGGGCACCACCGGCATTACCGTGATGCTGATTGTCTTCCTCGTGGCAGTGGTTTTTGCCGCCAACCAGAACGACGTGATCGGCTGGCTTGTGGTGATTGTCTCCCTGGGGTGGCTGCTGCTGGCTGCCTTCGTGGTGTTCTCGGTGCGCAGCGCCACGCGCAAGGCCACCGCGAAGCTCGCCGATGCCACTGCCCAGCGGGCTCCCCGCGGCGGCGTGCAGGTGGTGGACGAGAGCACCTCTGTCCGCGACCAGAAGCTGGACCACAGCTTCAAGATCATCCAGGTCCAGTCCAAAGTCATCCGCGAGAACCTGGACACAGACCGCGGCATGGTGGACCGGGCCCTGGAGACCATCGAGATCACCGCGCACAACGGCCGTGGCATGATCAAGAAGGACGACGGCGGCACGGTAGAGGGCACCGTCGTCGACTAACCTTGTCCGCACCGCTCCGGGACGCAGCCGACGCTTCGGCGTGCCCGGGGCACGGTTCGGGTTGGGCAACTACTGAGGAGTATGGTTATTCGCGTGAGTTCGGCATCAGAGGAAACAGCAGCCGTGGAAACGGCGCAGCGTCCCGGAACAGCACTGCGCATCGCGTCCGTGAACGTCAACGGCATCCGTGCGGCCTACAAGCGCGGCATGGCCGACTGGCTCGCGGAACGCGATGTAGACATCCTGTGCCTGCAGGAGGTCCGTGCCCCCGATGCCATCCTGCGTGAGCTGCTGGGGGAGACCTGGCACGTCCAGCACGCCGAGTGCATGGAGGCCAAGGGCCGGGCCGGTGTTGCGATCGCTTCACGCACCGCACCGGTTGCCGTCCGCGAGCACATCGGCGACGAATATTTCGCCCTCTCCGGCCGGTGGGTGGAAGCCGACTACAAGGTCAGCGTGGACGGGGCGGAGAAAATCCTTACCGTGGTGAGCGCCTACGTGCACTCCGGCGAGGTGGACACCCCCAAGCAGGTGGACAAATACCGGTTCCTCGACACGATGTGCGTCCGGCTCCCCGCCCTGGCACAGACCAGCGATTTTGTCCTGGTGGTGGGAGACCTGAATGTGGGCCACACGCCCCTGGACATCAAGAACTGGAAGGGCAACGTCAAGCGCGCCGGCTTCCTGCCGGAGGAGCGCGCCTACTTCGACCGGTTCTTCGGCGAGGAGATCGGCTACACCGACGTCCACCGCCGGCTCGCCGGAGACGTCAACGGCCCCTACACCTGGTGGTCCTGGCGCGGACAGGCCTTCGACAACGATTCCGGTTGGCGGATCGACTACCACATGGCCACCCCGGAGCTGGCAGCCCGTGCCGCCAACGCCGTCGTGGACCGTGCCGCCACCTACGATGCCCGCTTCTCAGACCACGCCCCCGTAGTGATCGACTACCACTTCTAAGGTTTCCCCATGAATTCGAACTCTTCCAGCGGCCGCCAGCGCATCCTTTCCGGGATGCAGCCCTCCGCCGACTCCCTCCACCTGGGCAACTATCTTGGCGCCCTGGTGAACTGGGTGCGGCTCCAGGACGAGTACGACGCCTACTTCTTTATCCCAGACCTGCATGCGATCACGGTTCCGCAGGATCCGTCGGATCTGCGCAAGCGCACCCGTGTGACCGCCGCGCAGTACATTGCCGGTGGCGTCGACGTCGAAAAGGCCACGCTGTTTGTGCAGTCGCAGGTGCCCGAGCACGCCCAGCTGGCCTGGGTGCTCAACTGCCTGACGGGCTTCGGCGAAGCGTCCCGCATGACCCAGTTCAAGGACAAGCAGCAGCGCTTCGGGGCCGATTCCGCCAGCGTGGGATTGTTCACCTATCCGATCCTGCAGGTGGCGGACATCCTGCTTTACCAGCCGCACGGCGTGCCCGTCGGTGAGGACCAGCGCCAGCACGTGGAACTCAGCCGGGACCTGGCCAAGCGCTTCAACAGCCGCTTCGGGGACACCTTCGTGATCCCCGAGGTGTTTGTGCAGAAGGAAGCCGCGAAGATCTACGACCTGCAGAACCCCGCGGCCAAGATGTCCAAGTCCGCCGCATCACCGGCAGGGCTCATCAACCTGCTTGATGAGGACAAAGTGATTGCCAAGCGCATCAAGTCGGCCGTGACCGACGACGGCAGCGAGATCCGCTTTGACCGCGAGGCCAAGCCCGGTGTCTCCAACCTGCTGTCGATATACTCCCTGATCAGCGGCCGCAGCGTCGAAACACTTGAAAAGGAGTACGAAGGCAAGATGTACGGACACCTGAAGGTGGACCTCGCAGAGGTGGTCACCGAGCACATCCGGCCCATCCGCGAACGTGCCCTGTACCTGCTGGATGATCCGGCGGAGCTGGACCGCCTCCTGGCCGTGGGAGCAGCCAAGGCACGCGAGATGGCCTCGGTCACCCTCGCGGACGTGTACAACAAGGTCGGCTTCCTGCCGCTGGGCAGCACTACGGCGTAGCCCATGGAAACCTCCGAATCCATCGACCAGGCCCGCTCCGGCGGAGCGGACACCCCCGGGGAGGGGTGCGACGCCCGCTGCGTGGGAATCGTCATTGCCGTTCCGGAGCCGATGGCCGGGGAACTGCAGGCCGCCCGTGCGTCCTTCGGAGACCCGATGGCTGCGGTGATCCCGGCCCACATCACGCTGGTGACCACCACCGAAACCAGTGATTGGGACGCCACCCTTCAGCACGTCCGCGAAGTAGCGGCCTCGCAGGCACCGTTCCGCGTGACGTTGGAAGGAACCTCGTCGTTCCGGCCCGTGTCGCCGGTGGTCTACCTCAACGTGGCCGACGGCTTTGACGAATGCATTGCCCTGCACAAGGAGTTCCAGAGCGGCCCGCTGGAACGGGACCTGGCATTCCCGTTCCACCCGCACGTCACCGTGGCCCACGACGTCAGCGAGCAAAGCATGGATGAGGCCGTCCGACGGCTCGAAAGCTACTCCGCCAGCTTCACCGTCGACTGTGTGGGGCTGTACGAACACGACGCCACCGGGCTCTGGAAGCTGCACGAGCACGTGCAGCTCGGCGGAGGCCGCTAGGGTCAGTCCGGCTGCGCGGGGCCGTCAGGCCGCCGGCTGCGAAGGTCAGGCCGGCTGCCCGGACCCGTCCAGGTCCAGGTAGGTTCCTGCCCACGCCGCGATAATTGCCGCCGCACGGCCGGTCTGTGCGCGCTCCACCATCAGGTGGTCGCTTCCCTCCAGCGAAATGAAATTACGCGGATGGCGGGCTGCGGAGAAGATCTCGCTCGCATTGTCGATCCCCACCGTGTTGTCCGTGGGGGAGTGCATCACCAGCAGCGGCAGGTGCAGGTTGTGAATGCTCTCCGTAAGGTCATGGGACTGCAGGTCCTCAATCAGGTGGCGCCGGATTTCCCGTTCCCCGCCGCCCAGGTCAACGGGCGCCGAACCCTCCTGCTCAATCCGGTCAAGCTCGGACTCGAACAGGTGGACCACGTGTGCGGGCCGGAAGGGCGCTGCAACGGTCACCACGGCCTTCAGCCCGTCCAGGCCGCCGGCAGCCGCGAGGACCGCGGCTCCGCCGAGTGAGTGGCCGATGAGCAGGGACACCGGGCGGCCGGAGCCGGCCATAAAAGCCGCAGCGCTGTGTACATCCGCCACCTTGGTGCTGAAGCTGCCGTCTTCCCAGTTGCCGGAGGAGCCGCCCAACCCGGCCGCGTCGTAGCGCAGCACTCCTATTCCATGGGCCGCCAGGGCCTTGGAGATCCTGGACGCCGCGGCACTGTTCTTGCCCAGCGTGAACCCGTGGCAGAAGAGCGCCCAGGCGCGGGCACCGCCGTCGGGCACGTCCAAGGTGCCGGCGAGCGTGGTTCCGTTAACGCCGGGGAAGGAGACGGATTCAAACGTGGGTGCGGACTCGACAGACATGGTTCCACTCTATCCAGAACGCAAAAGGCGCCTGCCCGGGCGGAATACCGCCGGACAGGCGCCTGTGGCGCAGGGCCTTAGAGGGAGCGGGCCAGGATGGCCTGCTTGACCTCGGAGATGGCCTTGGTGACCTGAATGCCGCGGGGGCAGGCTTCCGAGCAGTTGAAGGTGGTGCGGCAGCGCCACACGCCTTCCTTGTCATTCAGGATCTCCAGGCGCATGTCGCCGGCATCATCACGGGAATCGAAGATGAAGCGGTGGGCGTTCACGATGGCGGCCGGGCCGAAGTACTGGCCGTCGGTCCAGAACACCGGGCAGGAGGACGTGCACGCAGCGCACAGGATGCACTTGGTGGTGTCATCGAAACGCTCGCGGTCCTCGGCGGACTGCAGGCGCTCCTTGGTGGGCTCGTGGCCCTTGGTGACCAGGAACGGCATGATCTCGCGGTAGGACTGGAAGAACGGCTCCATGTCCACGATCAGGTCCTTTTCCACCGGCAGGCCCTTGATGGGCTCAACCAGGATGGGCTTGGACGTGTCCAGGTCCTTAAGCAGCGTCTTGCAGGCCAGGCGGTTGCGGCCGTTGATGCGCATGGCATCGGAGCCGCAGACACCGTGGGCGCAGGAACGGCGGAACGAAACCGAACCGTCGTGCTCCCACTTGACCTTGTGCAGGGCGTCCAGCACGCGGTCGGTGCCGTACATGGTCAGCTTCCACTCGTCCCAGTAGGCTTCGTCGGAAACCTCGGGGTTGTAGCGGCGGACCTTGAGGGTGATCTCAAAGGAGGGGATCTCTCCGCCGATCGACTCGGGGAGCTCCACCTTGGAGGCCGGCTCGGCGATTTCCGTTGTCATTAGTACTTCCTCACCATCGGCTCGTAGCGCGTGAAAATGACCGGCTTGGTGTCCAGCCGGATGCCGGCGGTGTGCTCGGCATTCTCGGCTTCATCGACCTTGTAGGCCATTGAATGCTTCATGAAGTTTTCGTCGTCGCGCTCCGGGAAGTCCTCGCGGAAGTGTCCGCCGCGGGATTCGGTGCGGTGCAGGGCGGCTACGCTCATGACCTTTGCCAGCTCCAGCAGGAAGCCCAGCTCCACGGCCTCAAGGAGGTCGAGGTTGAAGCGCTTGCCCTTGTCCTGGACGCTGATCTTCTGGTACCGCTCCTCGAAGGAAGCGATGTCCGTCAGGACCTTTTCGATGGTCTCGGCGGTGCGGAACACCTGCATGTTCATGTCCATGGTGTTCTGCAGATCCCGGCGGATTTCCGAGACGCGCTCGGTTCCTTCGGAGTTGCGGACGTGGTCCAGCAGGGCCACGGTGTCTGCCTCCGGGTTTTCCGGCAGGTCGACAAAGTCGGCGGTCAGCGCGTACTCGGCGGCGTAGATGCCGGCACGCTTGCCGAAGACGTTGATGTCCAGCAGGGAGTTGGTGCCCAGGCGGTTGGAACCGTGTACGGACACGCAGGCCACCTCGCCGGCTGCGTACAGGCCGGGGATCACGGTGTCGTTGTCCTGGAGGACCTCGCCCTTGATGTTGGTGGGGATGCCGCCCATGACGTAGTGCGCCGTGGGGAAGACGGGCACCGGTTCCGTGTACGGTTCCACACCCAGGTAGGTGCGGGCAAACTCGGTGATATCCGGCAGCTTGGCATCAATGTGTGCCGGCTCCAGGTGCGTCAGGTCCAGCAGCACGTAGTCCTTGTTCGGGCCGCAGCCGCGGCCTTCACGCACCTCGTTGGCCATGGAGCGGGCAACGATGTCACGCGGTGCAAGGTCCTTGATGGTGGGGGCGTAGCGCTCCATAAAGCGCTCACCCTCGGAGTTACGGAGGATGGCGCCTTCGCCGCGGGCCGCCTCGGACAGCAGGATGCCCAGGCCGGCCAGGCCGGTCGGGTGGAACTGGATGAACTCCATGTCCTCCAGGGGGATGCCCCGGCGGAACGCAATGCCCATGCCGTCGCCGGTCAGGGTATGTGCGTTGGAAGTGGTCTTGAAGACCTTGCCGGCACCGCCGGAAGCGAAGACCACGGACTTGGCCTGGAAGATGTGCAGTTCGCCGGTTGCCAGGTCATAGGAGATGACGCCGGAAACGCGCTTCTGGCCGTCGGGATCCACCACAACGATGAGGTCCAGGACGTAGTACTCGTTGTAGAACTCGACGTTGTGCTTGACGCAGTTTTGGTACAGCGTCTGCAGGATCATGTGGCCCGTACGGTCTGCTGCATAGCAGGCGCGGCGGACCGGAGCCTTGCCGTGGTCACGCGTGTGGCCGCCGAAGCGGCGCTGGTCGATGCGTCCTTCGGGTGTGCGGTTGAAGGGCAGGCCCATCTTTTCCAGGTCCAGCACGGCGTCAATGGCTTCCTTTGCCATGACCTCGGCTGCATCCTGGTCCACCAGGTAGTCACCGCCCTTGACGGTGTCAAAGGTGTGCCATTCCCAGTTGTCTTCCTCGACATTGGCCAGTGCCGCGCACATGCCGCCCTGCGCTGCACCCGTGTGGGAACGGGTGGGGTACAGCTTGGTCAGTACCGCCGTCCGCGCGCGCTGACCGGATTCGATGGCGGCACGCATACCGGCGCCGCCGGCGCCGACAATGACGACGTCGTACTTGTGGACCTGCATACCAGATGCTCTTTCTGTTGAAACTGCTAAAAAACTCTAGGACTGCGGTGCTTCCGCTAGACGGAGCAGTATTCCGCCAGCGTCTCGGCCGTAGCGCCGTCGAGGCAGGGATCGAAGGTGAAGATCACCAGGGTGCCCAGCAGGACGATGACGAAGGTGGCCACGTAGAGGACGCCCTTGAGCCACATGCGGGTGGACTTCTTGTCCGCGTAGTCGTTGATGATGGTGCGCACGCCGTTGGCGCCGTGGAGCATGGCCAGCCACAGCATGACCAGGTCCCAGACCTGCCACAGGGGATTTGCCCACTTGCCGGCGACAAAACCGAAATCGACGGCGTGGATGCCGTCGCCTACCACCAGGTTCACGAACAGGTGGGTGAAGATCAGCACCACAAGGATGACGCCGGAGACGCGCATAAAGAGCCAGGCGAACATTTCAAAGTTGCCGCGGCTGGAGCCGTTCCGGGTGTACTTGGGAGCGATGCGTCCCGAGCGGGGTGCTTCGAGGGCGTGGGCTTCGTTGGTTGATGTAGTCATTGCGTGCTAACCCCCGAAGACGTTGGGAATGTGGCGAATGGAGAAGCCGATGAGCGTCACGGCCCAAAGAGCTACTACGGCCCAGAGCATCTGACGCTGGTACTTGGGCCCCTTCTTCCAGAAGTCAATCAGGACAACGCGTATGCCGTTGAAGGCGTGGAACACGATGGCGGCAACAAGTCCAAGTTCACCGAGCCCCATAATCGGGTTCTTGTAGGCACCGATCACGACGTCGTAGGCCTCGGGCGAAACCCGCACCAACGAGGTATCCAGAACATGGACCAAAAGGAAGAAGAAGATCACCACGCCAGTGATGCGGTGGGCTACCCACGACCATTGGCCCTCGCGGCCACGGTAGAGAGTGCCTGCTGGTAACTTCGACACTGAATTTTCCTCCCTGCATCGCAGCGGCGTTAGCGCGTCTTCCACGCAGTGATGACGCCGGTGCGACAGCGCTATAAGCTCTACCATAATCTAGGCCGACGTGATGGGCGTTTCAATTTAGGTTGCCCTATGGTGTGACCCTCATTACATTGAATCCGTTGTCTGCAGGGTGTATGAAAAAGCGCGGAAATCCGCCGATCCGGGGGCGCTCCGGGCTCCCCTCGGCTAGTCTTGGCAGTGATGAGTACGCAAAAGGCACCCGCCACCTCCGAGTCCGCAGTCCTCGACCGTTTCTACGGGGTCATCCCGGCCGGCGGCGTCGGCACGCGGCTGTGGCCCCTGTCCCGGGCCGCTGCACCCAAGTTCCTGCACGACCTGACGGGGTCCGGATCCACGCTGATCCGCGCCACCTATGACCGGCTGCGCCCGCTCAGCGGGGACCGGGTCATGGTGGTGACCGGCGCGCTGCACCGCCAGGCGGTGCGCCAGCAGCTGCCGGAGATCTCCAACAAGAACCTGGTGCTGGAGCTTGAACCCAAGGACTCGGCGGCGGCCATCGGCCTTGCCGCCGCCATCCTCTATAAGAGGGATCCGCACATCATCATGGGTTCCTTTGCCGCGGACCAGGTGATTGCCCCCGTGGATGTCTTCCAGGCAGCGGTGCGGGAAGCGGTGCACACTGCGGCTCAGGGCTACATCGTGACCATCGGCATCCAGCCCACGCATCCCTCCACCGGTTTCGGCTATATCCGCGCCGGCGAACCGCTGAAGGTGGCCGGAGCTCCCAGCGCTGCCTCCGTGGTGGAGTTTGTCGAAAAGCCCTCCGCGGAAGTTGCACAGACGTACCTGGACAGTGGCAGCTACAGCTGGAACGCCGGTATGTTCGTGGCACCGGTGGACCTGATGCTCAAGCATCTGGAGGCCAATGAGCCGGCCCTCCACGCCGGGCTGATGGAAATCGCGGAGGCCTGGGACACCACCAGGCGCCGGGAAGTGGTGCGGCGTGTCTGGCCCACCCTGCCCAAGACGGCCATTGACTACGCCGTGGCGGAACCCGCGGCTGCCGCCGGCGACGTCGCCATGATTCCGGGCGCCTTCAGTTGGGATGACGTGGGGGACTTCGCCGCTATCGGGCGGCTGAATCCGGCCGAGGAAAACAGCGACCTCACGGTGATGGGTGAAGGCGCCCGCGTCTACTCCGAGAACGCCACCGGCATCGTGGTGTCGGACACCAAGCGTGTGATTGCGCTGATCGGCATCGAAGACGTCGTCGTTGTGGACACCCCGGATGCGCTGTTGGTCACCACCAAGGAGCACGCCCAGGAAGTCAAGAAGGCCGTGGAGCACCTGAGAGCCAGCGGCGACACAGACGTCCTCTAGGACGCCCTGCCGGAGCACCGCAAGCGGCCGCGGAGCTCCGGTGATGTCATGCGGGGTCGTTTACGCCCGCGCATTCCCGCAATCAAAGCGGAATTGGCTAACCTTGAAGTTGTGCAGACTATCCCACTGAGCAATTCACCGATCCCGTCGATACGGGGAAGCGTGGCTCCGCTCCTGGGCGAGTTGATCGATTTCCGGCGGGACCTCCACTCGCATCCCGAACTGTCCCTGAAGGAATTCCGAACCACCGACCGCATCGTGGAGTCCCTCGAGCACGCCGGCCTTGCGCCCAAACGGCTGGAAGGTACCGGCGCCGTCGTGGACATTGGTGACGGACCCCTCCGGCTGGCACTGCGCGCAGACATTGACGCCCTGCCGGTCCTGGAAGAGACGGGGCTGCCCTACGCCTCCGTGAACACCGGCATCGCCCATGCCTGCGGGCACGACATCCACACCACTGTCATGCTCGGCGTCGCCCGCGTGCTGGCGAAGTTCGACGCCGCCGGCCAGCTGGGCGGACGCGTGCGGGTGATCTTCCAGCCCGCGGAGGAAGTCATGCCCGGCGGCGCACTGTCCGTCATCGAGCAGGGCGCCCTGGACGGGGTGCCCCGTATCCTGGCGCTGCACTGCGATCCCCGAGTGGACGTGGGACAGGTGGGCACCCGGATCGGCGCCATCACCTCGGCATCGGACACCATCCGGATTGAACTCAGCGGACGCGGCGGCCACACCTCCCGCCCGCACCTGACCGAGGACCTGGTCTTCGCGCTGGCGGAAATTGCCGTCAGCGTGCCGGCCGTACTGTCCCGCCGCATCGATGTCCGCAGCGGCGTCTCCGTGGTGTGGGGCCAGATGCATGCCGGTTCTGCCCCGAACGCCATCCCCGGCCACGGGTTCATGGCCGGCACCATGCGCTGCCTCGACGCCGAGGCCTGGCATGCGGCCGGTGAACTGCTGGACAAGGTGGTCCGCGAGATCGCCGCGCCCTACGGCGTCGACGTGGCCCTCGAACACATCCGCGGCGTGCCGCCCGTTATCAATGCCGACGCCGAAATCAGCCTGATCGAAGCGGCTGCCCGCGCCGAACTGGGGGAGGACGCCGTGGTCCTGGCTCCGCAGTCAATGGGCGGCGAGGATTTCGCCTGGATGACCCAGGCCGTGCCCGGTGCCCTGATGCGCCTCGGGACCCGTGCCCCGGGCGGGGAAACCTACGACCTCCACCGGGGGGACTACAACCCCGACGAACGCGCCATCAACTGCGGCGTCAGCGTTATGGCGGCAGCCGCCCTGCGCGCGGCCCGCGGGCAGCGGCACTGACTCCGCACTAACTCCGCACTGACTCCCGGCACTGACCCGGAGTACTGCCGGCAACTCTGGGCCGCGGCACTGGCCGGCGGATCCACCGGACGCATCGGCTGCGCCCGCAATACCGCAAGGGCGCCCCACACGGAGCCGGACCCTATCAGCCCGTTACGTGCGGGGTGCCGTCATTTGATAACAACATGTAAACAATCCTTCCCCAGCCCCTGATTTGGCCGGAGTGTCGTCCGCGACACATTATGGTTATCTTGCTGCGGTCCAACGACGGACGGAGCGCTGCATCACACCGGGCACCGGTGCGTTCCTTCCCCGCCGGGGGCCGGGAGAAGCGCCGACTGCCTCCTTGAGGGTGAAACCCATTTCTTTTCTGGAGGAACATTGAAGAATTTCCCGCGCAGCTTTAAGCGCAACGCAGGCGTCTCCGCCGCCATGCTCGGCGTTTCGGCGCTCCTGCTCTCCGGCTGCGGCGCGGCCCCCGAGGAAGAAGGCGGCTCCGCTGACGGCGCCACTGATTTCCTCGGCTGCATGGTCTCCGACTCCGGTGGATTCGATGACAACTCGTTCAACGAGTCGACCTACAACGGCATGATGAAGGCTAAGGAAGACCTGGGCATCGAGGTCAAGACCGCCGAATCCCAGTCCGAGACCGACTTCACCCCGAACGTGGACAGCATGGTCCAGGCCGGCTGCGACATCACCGTCACCGTTGGCTTCCTGCTCGCCGACACCACCAAGGAAGCAGCTGCCGCCAACCCGGACAGTCACTTCGCCATTGTCGATGACCAGTCCATCGAGGCTGACAACGTCAAGCCGATCATCTACGACACGGCCCAGGCTGCGTTCCTGGCCGGCTATGTTGCCGCCGGTACCTCCCAGACCGGAAAGGTTGCCACCTACGGCGGCCTCGACATCCCCACGGTGACCATCTTCATGGACGGTTTCCAGCAGGGCGTTGAGTACTACAACGAAGAGAACGGCAAGGATGTCCAGGTCCTGGGCATGGATTCCTTCACCGGCGGCTTCGATGACGTCTCCGCAGGCAAGACCACCACGCAGAACTTCCTGAACGAAGGCGCCGACATCATCATGCCCGTCGCCGGCCCCGTTGGTGCAGGCACCATCGACGCCGTTGTGGCAGCCAACGCTGCCGGCAAGGACGCCAAGGTCATCTGGGTTGACTCCGACGGCTACGAGTCCGTGACCACGGGCAAGGAAGTTATCCTCACCTCCGTCATGAAGCTCATGGGCGAGGCAGTGGAAGACGTCGTGAAGAGCGACGTCGACGGCAACTTCGACAACTCCCCGTACGTGGGCACCCTCGAAAACGGCGGCGTGGCAATTGCCCCGTTCCACGACCAGGAAGCCAACGTTCCGGATGAGGTGAAGCAGGCCGTCGAGGACATCAAGGCCAAGATCATCTCCGGTGAAATCAAGGTCGAGTCCGCTTCGAGCCCGAAGTAGCCACCGGCCGCTAGTCCAGTGTCCGGACCGTTGTCCGGAGACTGAAAGCACCGAATGCACCACAACGACCGCCGTTTTCCCGGCAGCCTTGCGCGGCCGGGAAAACGGCGTTTGTTCTGTCATCGGTAGTGTTCTCCTTTATTTACCCAAGAACAGATTGGTTGGGGTTTTGAAACTCGAACTCAAGGGCATCACCAAGCGCTTTGGCACGCTGGTGGCCAATGACCACATTGATTTGGTGGTTGAACCGGGGCAGGTCCACAGCCTGCTGGGCGAAAACGGCGCCGGCAAGTCAACCCTGATGAACGTGCTGTACGGACTGTACGAGCCCACCGAGGGCGAAATCCTGGTTGACGACCGTCCGGTCACCTTCGCCGGTCCCGGTGACGCGATGGCCGCGGGCATCGGCATGGTGCACCAGCACTTTATGCTGGTCCCGGTCTTTACGGTCGCCGAAAACGTCGCGCTCGGCGATGAGAAAACCAAGTTCGCAGGCATGCTGAACCTGGACCAGACCCGCCGCCGCATCCGCGAGATCTCCGACCAGTACGGGTTCGACGTTGATCCCGACGCCGTCGTGGAGGACCTGCCGGTGGGTGTGCAGCAGCGCGTGGAGATCATCAAGGCGCTGATCCGGGATGCCCGGGTGCTGATCCTCGACGAGCCCACCGCCGTGCTGACCCCGCGGGAAACGGACGAGCTGCTGGGCATCATGCGCCAGCTCACCGAGGACGGGAAGTCCGTGGTCTTCATTTCGCACAAGCTGCGCGAAGTGAAGGCTGTCTCGGACGTCATCACGGTGATCCGCCGCGGCAAGGTGGTCGGTTCCGCCGAACCCAGCGCCTCCACCACGGAACTGGCGTCCCTTATGGTGGGCCGGTCCGTGAGCCTGAACCTGAACAAGGAACCGGCCAAGCCCGGCGAGGAAACGTTCGTGGTGGAAAACCTCACGGTCGCCTCCGCCAGCGGTCCGTCCGTCCTCGATTCGGTCAGCTTCGGCATCCGGCGCGGGGAGATCCTCGCCCTCGCCGGTGTCCAGGGCAACGGGCAGACCGAACTGACCGAGGCCATCATGGGGCTGCAGGAACACGTCACCGGCTCCATCCGCCTCAACGGCGAGGAACTGGTAGGCAGGAAAACCCGCGACATCATCAACAGCGGCGTCGGGTTCGTGCCCGAGGACCGCAACGTGGAGGGTCTCGTCGGCACCTTCTCCGTGGCCGAAAACCTGGTCCTTAACCGGTACGACACTGCTCCCTTCGCGCGGGGCCTGTCCATGCGTCCCGCGGTCGTCGAGGCCAACGCGGTGGAGAAGATCTCGGAGTTCGACATCCGCACGCAGTCCGCTTCCGCGGCTGCCGGCACGCTTTCGGGCGGAAACCAGCAGAAAGTGGTGATGGCCCGCGAGCTGTCCCGCCCGCTGCAGCTTTTTATTGCGTCCCAGCCCACGCGCGGCGTGGACGTGGGATCCATCGAGTTCCTGCACCGCCGGATCATTTCGGAGCGCGACGTCGGCACCCCGGTGCTGATTGTGTCCACCGAACTGGATGAAGTACTTGAACTGGCCGACCGGATTGCCGTGCTCTACGGCGGACGGCTCATGGGCATTGTCCCGGCCAACACCTCCCGCGACGTGCTCGGCCTGATGATGGCCGGCATGGACGCGGACGAAGCAATGCAGCACCACACAGATTCCAAGGGAGGGGCCCAGTGAGCCCGGACGACGCCACCAAGCAGGACCCGCCGGGGGAGGCCGGCATAGCCGCAGCCGAAGCCGTGCGGCTCGAGACTGCAGCAGATACGCCCGGCACGGCGGCAGCGCCGCCGACCATACCCCCGAAGGCCCCCGGCGCCGGGGGCCAGGACCAGTCTGCCCTGCGCCGGGTCATGTCCTCGCACGCCATGGTCTCGGTCCTGTCCGTCCTGCTGGCCCTCATTGTGGGCGGCATCCTGATTGCCGCCACGGACGAGGAAGTGGGCGCCGCGGCGTCGTACTTCTTCTCCCGGCCCACCGACCTCCTCTCGGCTGCATGGTCGGCTGCCTCGGGCGCCTACGTTGCCCTGTTCCAGGGCTCGGTCCTGAACTTCGAGGCTGAGACAACGGCACGCTTCTTCTACCCGCTGACCCAGACCCTCACGGTGGCGACACCGCTGATCCTGGCCGGCCTCGGCGTCGCCGTGGCGTTCCGCACCGGGCTGTTCAACATCGGTGCCCAGGGACAGATCCTCATCGGTGCGGCCATGGCCGCGTATGTCGGCTTCGCCGTCCACCTGCCGGCTGGGCTGCACCTGCTGCTGGTGATCATTGCGGGCATGCTGGGCGGAGCCATCTGGGCCGGCATTGCCGGCGCACTCAAGGCCAAGACCGGCGCGCACGAGGTCATCGTGACCATCATGCTCAACTACGTCGCCATCAACTTGGTGCTGTTCCTGCTGAGTACGCCGGCCTTCCAGCGCCCCGGTTCCTCAAACCCCATCAGCCCCGTGCTGGATGAGAGCGCCATGTTCCCACCCCTGCTGGGCAGCGGATTCCGCCTGCACTGGGGCTTTGTGCTGGCCGTCCTGGCCACCGTGTTCATCTGGTGGCTGATGAACCGCTCCACCATCGGCTTTGAGCTCAAGGCCGTGGGCGCCAATCCGTCCGCTGCCCGCAACGCCGGCATCAGCACCACCAAGGGCTACATCATCGTCATGCTTATCGCCGGTGCCCTCTCGGGCCTGGCCGGCGTGGCGCAGGTTTCCGGAACCGAGAAGGTACTCACTTCCGGTGTTGCCGCCAGCTTCGGTTTTGATGCCATCACCGTTGCACTGCTGGGCCGGTCCAGCCCCTGGGGGACCTTCGCGGCCGGCGTGCTGTTCGGCGCCTTCCGCGCCGGCGGCGTCACCATGCAGACCAACACCGGAACCAGCATCGACATTGTGCTGGTGGTGCAGTCCCTGATCGTCCTGTTTATCGCGGCCCCGCCGCTGGTGCGGTCCCTGTTCCGCATCCCCGCCCCCGGAGCGTTCAAGACCTCCCGAAAGCGCATGTCCAAGAACACCAAGCCCGCCGGAGGCGCAGCATGAGTACCGCAACAACGCTCCCGGCGCCGCAGGAGGCGGCTGCCGGCGTCGTCCGCAGCTGGAAGACCCCGGTCATCCTTATCGTCCTGGCCGTGCTGGGACTGGGTGTGTTTGCCCTGGGCGCCCCGTCCAATGAGGTGACCTTCCGCCTCTCGGACCCCGGGGAAGCCATTGTGCTGCCCTCCCTGGTGGTCTCCGCCCCGCTGGTCGGCTGGATCACCGCCGTCCTGATGATTGCCGCCGCGGCCTGGGCCTTTATGCTGGCCCGCCGCGGGGACCGGATCCCGGTATGGCTGATCGCCGTGTTCGGACTGTCCTTCGTCATCGGCTTCCTGACCTGGGTGGTGGGCAGCGCCAACACCCCCAACGTGGCCCTCTACGGCCTGCTGGCCGGTTCCTTTGCGCTGGCCATTCCGCTGATCTTCGGCTCGCTCTCCGGCGTGCTCTGCGAACGCTCCGGCGTGGTGAACATTGCCATTGAAGGGCAGCTGCTCTTCGGCGCCTTCGCCGCCGCAGTGGCCGGTTCCCTCTCCGGAAACGCGTTTGTGGGCCTGTTTGCCGCAGCCGTGGCAGGCGCCCTGGTCTCCCTGGTCCTGGCGGTCTTCAGCATCAAGTACCTGGTCAACCAGGTCATTGTGGGCGTGGTGCTCAACGTGCTGGTCTCCGGCCTCACCGGCTTCCTGTTCTCCACCCTGCTGTCCTCGGACGCCGCCAAGTGGAACAGCCCGCCGTCTCTGCCGAGCATCCGGATCCCGCTGCTGGCGGACATCCCCATCCTCGGGCCGATCCTGTTCAACCAGTCCGTGGTCGGGTACCTCATGTACATCGCACTGGCCGCCGTCTACTTCGGCCTGTTCCACTCCAAGTGGGGCCTGCGCACCCGGGCCGTGGGTGAACACCCCAAGGCCGCTGACACCCTTGGCGTCAACGTGAACCGCATGCGGTTCCTGAACGTCCTGCTGGCCGGCGTGGTTGCCGGCATCGGCGGCGCGTTCTTCACCCTGGTCTCCGTCTCCGCGTTCAGCCGGGACATGACCGGCGGGCAGGGCTACATTGCCCTCGCCGCGCTGATCCTGGGCCGCTGGAACCCGCTGGGCGCGCTGCTGGCGGCACTGCTGTTCGGCTTCGCCACCAACCTCCAGTACGTCCTGAGCCTGCTGGGAACCTCGGTCCCCAACCAGTTCCTCGCAATGCTGCCGTACGTGGTCACGATCTTCGCCGTGGCCGGGGTGGTCGGCAAGTCCCGGGCCCCCGCGGCCAGCGGCGTGCCGTACGTCAAGGAATAAGAAGAAAAGTGCGGGCGGCCCTCGGGCCGCCCGCTGCCAGTTAGGACCCGCAATGACGAATGAACAAACCCCGAAGATCGAGTGGGACGTGCTGCTCGATGCAGCCCGCGCGGCCCTGGCACACGCCTACGTGCCCTATTCCAAGTACCCGGTGGGCGCAGCCGCGCTGACCGACGACGGCCGGATCGTCTCCGGCTGCAACATTGAAAACGCCTCCTACGGGGTGACCCTCTGTGCTGAGTGCTCCATGGTCAGCCAGCTGCATATGACCGGCGGGGGGCGCCTGGCGGCGTTTGTCTGCGTGGACGGCTCCGGCAGTGTCCTGATGCCCTGCGGCCGCTGCCGCCAGCTGCTGTACGAATTCCGGGCACCGGGCATGGCATTGATGACAGTAAGCGGTATCCGCAGCATGGACGAGGTCCTGCCGGACGCCTTTGGACCGCAGCACCTGGAAGGGCAGGAAACAGCATGAGCAACAACAATTTCGACGCCGTGGACATCATCCGCACCAAGCGCGACCGCGGGGTGCTTTCGGCCGAACAGATCGACTGGACCATTGACGCCTACACCCGCGGCACCATTGCGGACGAACAGATGGCCGCGCTGAACATGGCCATCCTGCTCAACGGCATGAACCGCGAGGAAATCTTCCGCTGGACCAAGGCCATGATCGCTTCCGGAGAGCGGATGGACTTCTCCTCCCTGGGCAAGCCGACGGCGGACAAGCACTCCACCGGCGGCGTGGGGGACAAGATCACCCTCCCGCTGGCGCCCCTGGTTGCCGTGTTCGGCGTGGCCGTTCCCCAGCTCTCCGGCCGCGGACTCGGCCACACCGGAGGAACGCTGGACAAGCTGGAAGCCATTCCCGGCTGGCAGGCCGCACTGAGCAACGGTGCCCTGATGAACCAGCTGCGCGACGTCGGCGCCGTCATCTGTGCCGCCGGCGCCGGCCTGGCACCGGCGGACAAGAAGCTGTACGCCCTGCGCGATGTGACCGGGACCGTGGAAGCGATTCCGCTGATCGCCTCCTCGATCATGAGCAAGAAGATCGCCGAAGGCACCGACTCCCTGGTGCTGGACGTCAAGGTGGGCTCCGGCGCCTTCATGAAGGACGAAGCCATGGCCCGGGAACTGGCCGAAACCATGGTGGCCCTGGGCAAGGACGCCGGCGTCAACACCGTGGCGCTGCTCACCGACATGTCCACCCCGCTGGGCCTGACCGCGGGCAATGCCATTGAGGTGCAGGAGTCCGTGGACGTCCTGGCCGGAGGCGGCCCGGAAGACGTGGTGGAACTGACCGTCCGGCTGGCCGAGGAAATGCTCTCGGCAGCAGGAGTGCACGACGCCGATCCCGCCGCCGCATTGCGCGACGGGCGTGCCATGGACGTGTGGCGGAAGATGATCGCGGCCCAGGGCGGCGACCCGGACGCGAAGCTTCCGGCCGCGAAGGAGTCCGAGACCGTCTACGCGCCGGCCGACGGCGTGCTGGTGGAACTGGATGCGCTCTCCGTAGGCGTGGCCGCCTGGCGCCTGGGTGCCGGCCGTGCACGGAAGGAAGACGTGGTGCAGGCCGGAGCCGGCGTGGTGATGCACGCCAAGCCCGGCGCCGTCGTCCGCGCCGGCGAGCCGCTGATGACCCTGCTGACCGACACCCCGGAGAAGTTCGACCGGGCGAAGGAAGCACTGGAGGGGGCCGTCGTGATTGCTCCGGAAGGCTCCCGGCCGGCCCGGAAGCTGATCCTGGACCGGGTCAGCTAGGTTCCTCCCTAGCCTGACCGGGGCCTGCGGGGTCCGGAACGGCGGCAACGAAATTCCCTTGCTCGCAGAGCTCGCAGGAAATATTAAAGCCGCCTTCCTGCGGACCCCTCCGGTCCCGTTCGTCGGCCGACCGCCGGGACCCCGGCCCCGGACGGTGTATGGCACTGGCCTGACTGGAACCACCGTCCGTTGTCTGGAATGGGCCTCCCGGAATGCCCGGGCCGGGGCAGGCAAACGGACGTACCGACGTCGGCTGCTTTACTAATCCCTGCGCTGCCGGTAGGCGGGAAGATCGAGAAGGCACGAATTACCGTTTTCCGGCCGAAAATCGGTAAATCGTGCCTTCTCGATCCCGCCGACGGTAAATCGTGCCTTCTCGAACGCTAGGCCTGCGCCGTGCTGTTGCCGCTGGGGTCACAGCAGCCACATCTGTACCGAAGCGTGGGAAATTAGGCGCCAACCCCTACCTCCGACGCGCCTCCGGGACAGCAGCGACCCCTAGCTCGGCGGCGGGTTGCAGAGGAAGGCCGCTCTGCCCGGCGCCTGCCTGCCCCGCCGCAGGCATCCGTGCGTTCATGGCATGCTTGTAAGGGACACCGGACAGCGAACCCAAGGAGCGGCAGCTGTTGGATATTTTCAGTGCCACAGTGGACGGCATTAACAACTTCATCCTCTCCTCTGTGGGATCGCCCTGGGTTTACGTGGGGCTTTTCGCCTGCTGCCTCATTGACGGGTTCTTCCCTCCGGTGCCCAGCGAATCGCTGGTCGTGGCGCTGGCCTCCCTGGCCGCCGGCGGTGCCGGGGCCAACATCTGGCTGGTGATCCCGGCAGCTGCACTAGGTGCCTTCCTTGGCGACAACCTCGCGTATCTGCTGGGCCGCTGGATCGGCACGGAACGCTTCGCGTGGATGCAGAAGCCCAAAATGCGCCGCTCCTTTGCCTGGGCCCGCTATGAACTCGACAAACGGTCCGTCTCCCTGATCCTGGTGGCGCGCTTCATCCCGGTGGGGCGGGTGGTGGTCAACCTGACCGCGGGAGCCACAGGCTTCCCGCGGCGCCGGTTCGTGACCCTGACCGCAATTTCCGGTGTGGTCTGGGCGGCGTACAGCGTGGCCATCGGGGCAATTGCCGGTGTCTGGTTCAACGAGCACCACCTGCTGGGCGTGGTGGTGGGCGTCAGCGGGGCACTGGTCCTGGGCGTCATCGTGGACCGGATCATCAGCCTGGTCCGGGGGACAACCACGGACGTGCCACGTCCGGTCCGGGACGGCGGGGAAGCCGCCGGAGATGACGAAACAACGCAGAAAGCCGCCTGAGACACCGTAGAGTTGCCGTGTGACTGAACCTACAAATCTTCCTGCCAACGCCGCACGCCTCGACGTCCGAGCCCTGCCGAAGGTCTCGCTGCACGACCATCTGGACGGCGGACCGCGTCCGGCCACCATTGTTGAACTCGCTGCCGCCGTCGGGCATACCCTCCCCGCCACGGACCCGGCTGCCCTTGCCGCGTGGTTCCGCGATTCCGCAGACTCGGGGTCCCTGCCCCGGTACCTGGAAACGTTCGACCACACCATTGCCGTGATGCAGACCCGCGACGGGCTGGCCCGCGTGGCCCGCGAATTCGTTGAAGACCTGGTGGCCGACGGCGTGGTCTACGCCGAGGTGCGCTGGGCGCCGGAACAGCATGTGCAGGCCGGCCTGAGCCTGGACGAGGCAGTGGAGGCCGTGCAGGCCGGAATCGACGAGGCCGTCGCCAACGCCGAGGCAGCGGGCCGCTTCATCCAGGTCGGCCAGCTGGTCACCGCCATGCGGCACGGGGACCGTGCCATGGAAATCGCCGAGCTCGCGCTGCGCCACCGGGATTCCGGCGTGGTCGGCTTCGACATTGCCGGCGCCGAGGACGGGTTCCCGCCGTCGCGCTTCAAGGACGCCTTCACCATGCTGGCCGAACACCAGTTCCCCGTCACGGTGCACGCCGGCGAGGCAGCGGGAATCGCCAGCATCGTGGACGCACTGGTGCACGGCCGGGCGCTCCGGCTGGGCCACGGCGTGCGGATTGCCGAAGACATCGACGTCGAGTTCGACGTCGATGCCGCGTCCCCCGAGGAGCCCGAGGTTGGCCTGGTCAGCATGGGCAGGGTCGCGTCCTGGGTGCGGGACCGCGGCATTGCCCTGGAAGTCTGCCCGTCCTCCAATTTGCAGACCGGCGCCGTGGCGTCCTTCGGCGAGGACATCGAAACCCATCCCATCGATCTGCTCTACCAGACCGGCTTTGCCGTCACGGTGAACACCGATAACCGGCTGATGAGCGGGGTCACCCTCACCGGCGAATTCGAGCTGCTGATGGAGACCTTCGAGTATGACCTGGACGACATCCTGGAACTGACCATGAATGCCGTGAATGCGGCGTTCCTTCCGCTGGATGAGCGCGCCGCCCTCTCCGCCTACGTCACCGAGGGGTTCAACCGCGCCCGTGGCTGAAACTCCGCTTCCCGATGACCTCGGCCGGCGGTTCACCCGCCTCGCCGAGGTCATCGCCGCCCTGCGCGAGCGGTGCCCGTGGACGCGGGCCCTGACGCACGAATCGCTGCTTGAATACCTCGTGGAGGAAACCTACGAAGTCATCGAGGTGGTGGAGGGCGGCACCGCCGCACCGGACCGCGCCGCGGAACTGCGCGGTGAGCTCGGCGACGTCCTGCTGCAGGTGATGCTGCACGCCCGCCTGCAGCAGGAAGCCGGGAGTTTCTCCGTGGCGGACGTTGTGGACGGTCTCACCGCCAAGATGATCCGCCGCAACCCGCATGTTTTCCTCCCGGACGGCAGTCTCCGGCCGGACGGCGGCGAGCAATCGCTGGCGGAGATTGAGCGCGCCTGGGACCAGGCCAAAAAGGAGGAAGCACCGGGACGCAGCTCCGCCTATGAAGGCATACCGGCAGGGCTCCCGGCACTGGTGCTGGCCGGTAAGGCCCTCACACGCGCCCGCCGGGCGGAGCTTCCCCTGCCACCGCGCCCGCAGGAGGAGTTCTCCGACGAGGAGGAGCTGGGCGATGCCCTGCTGTCACTGGTTCGGCAGGCATCGGAGCAGGGACTGGACGCAGAAACCGCGTTGCGGGCTGCGGTCCGCCGCTACACGGCCCAAAACCCGGGCCGGCAGGACTGATCCGAGGGGCCGGACAGGGTCTATTCGCCGGGCGGGCCTTACCCGCGGCCGCGATTCTATTAGGCTAAGAGGCAGACACTGTCGCCTGCCGGTACGGCAGGCCCGCAGTTTTCTCCCCAATCGTTCCAATGAACAGGAGCAAATCAATGGCCGTCATCGATGCCATCCACGCACGCGAAATCCTCGACTCCCGCGGCAACCCCACCGTTGAGGTGGAGGTGCTGCTCGACGACGACACCTTCGGCCGGGCCGCTGTTCCCTCCGGTGCCTCCACAGGCGCCTTCGAGGCCAATGAACGCCGCGACGGAGAAAAGAACCGCTACCAGGGCAAGGGTGTGCTGCAGGCCGTCGAAGCCGTGATCGAGCAGATCCAGCCGGCGCTGCTGGGCTTCGACGCAGCAGACCAGCGTGCCATTGACCAGGCCATGATCGACCTGGACGGCACCGAGAACAAGTCCGGCCTGGGCGCCAACGCCATCCTGGGTGTGTCCCTGGCCGTGGCCCGCGCCGCCGCTGAATCAGCAGCCCTTCCGCTGTACCGCTACCTCGGCGGCCCCAACGCGCACATCCTGCCCGTGCCGCTGATGAACATCCTCAACGGCGGTTCGCACGCCGACTCCGACGTCGACATCCAGGAATTCATGATTGTTCCCCTGGGTGCCCAGACCTACTCCGAGGGCCTGCGCTGGGGCGTGGAGGTCTACCACAACCTCAAGTCCGTGCTGAAGGAAAAGAACCTCTCCACCGGCCTGGGTGACGAAGGCGGCTTCGCACCGAACCTGCCCTCCAACCGTGCGGCACTGGACCTGATCGTCGAAGCCATCGAGCGTGCCGGCTACGTGCCCGGCAACGACATCGCCCTGGCCCTGGACGTCGCCTCCTCCGAGTTCTACAAGGACGGTGCCTACGTCTTCGAGGGACAGAACCGCACCGCCGAGGAGATGTCCGCATACTACGAGGAACTGGTCCGGGACTACCCGCTGGTTTCCATCGAGGACCCGCTGGACGAAGAGGACTGGGACGGCTGGCAGACCCTGACGGCCCGCCTGGGCGATAAGGTGCAGCTGGTGGGCGACGACCTGTTCGTCACCAACCCCTCACGCCTGGAAACCGGCATCAAGAACCACGCCGCCAACTCGCTGCTGGTGAAGGTCAACCAGATCGGCACCCTGTCCGAAACCCTGGACGCCATCACCATGGCCCAGCGTGCCGGGTACACCACCATCACCTCGCACCGTTCCGGTGAAACCGAAGACACCACCATCGCCGACATCTGCGTAGCCACCAACGCCGGCCAGATCAAGACCGGCGCCCCGGCACGTTCCGAGCGGGTGGCCAAGTACAACCAGCTGCTGCGCATCGAAGAGGAACTCGACGACGCCGCCCGCTACGCCGGACGCAGCGCCTTCCCGCGCTTCAACGGCTAGCATCCGCACTGCCGGCGCCTGCGGCCCCTGATCGGGGGTCCGCAGGCGTTGCGTAACCGGCCCGGACGCCCCGGGTGGGTAACCTCGTAGGAGGAGCCCGCCCGCAGCGGTTTCCGGGCCGGTTTTGTATGCCGGACGCAATATCCGCAGCATCGAGATACCCAAGGACACAGAACGCATGTCAACGCGACGCCCCAAGGTGCCCAGGCCCCCGGCCCCCGTGAAGCCTGCCGCGGCGAAGCCTGCTGTGAAGTCCGCCCCCAAACCGGCAACAGCCAAGCCTGCCGCTGCAAAACCCGCTGCAAAGCCCTCAGCAACCCGGTCCGCCCGCCCGTCGGCCTCGGACACCCGGGCCGCCACCCGGATGCAGCTGTCCGGAGCCATCCACCGCGAGCCCGGCACCCGGCAGGAAACCAAGGCGACACCGGAGCCCGAGGGCGTCGACGAGCTGCGCCCCGTCCCGGCAAAGGCGTTCTCCGGCCGGCTGCTGGTCCTTGCCATGGTGATGGTCGCCATCACCGTGCTGCTGGCGCCCTCGGTCCGCACCTACCTGCAGCAGCGCTCCGACATTGCGGCCGCGAAGGCCGAAATTGCCCGGGCCCAGGAGCAGCAGTCGGATCTGGAACTGCAGTTGCGCCGCTGGGAGGACCCGGCGTACATCAAGCAGCAGGCACGGGACCGGATTTTCCTGGTGATGCCGGGGGAGAAGCGGTACCTGGTCAAGGGTGAAAACGGTGTCGAGGAAGCCGCGGCGCAGGCCGCCGAAGAAGAGCCCGAAGACCTGGAATGGGTTGATTCGCTGTGGGACTCGGTCAAGAGATCCGCCACGGCACAGTAATCTGGAGGCTGATAGAACTAGCAGCCCGGGACCCGCGCGGCCCCCACGGAAGGAACCACTGAGCATGACGCAGGACCAGCTCACCCCCACCCAGGAAGACCTGGAAACGCTGAGCAGGCAGCTCGGCCGGCCGGTGCGCGACGTCGTCGAGATCGGCGCCCGATGTGTCTGCGGAAACCCGCTGGTCGCCACCACGGCGCCCCGGCTGAGCAACGGCATTCCGTTCCCCACCACGTACTACCTCACCCACCCGGTGATCACCGCCGCCGTCTCCCGGCTGGAAGCGGCAGGGCTGATGACGGAGATGACCAGCCGGCTTGAGGAGGACCCGGACCTGGCACAGCGGTACCGCAGCGCCCACGAGCACTACCTCCGGGTCCGCAACGAAATCGGCGAACGCACCGGCACCGGCCCCGTGCCGGAAATCGACGGGGTTTCCGCCGGCGGCATGCCTACCCGGGTCAAATGCCTGCACGTCCTGGTGGGGCATTCCCTGGCCGCCGGTCCGGGCGTGAACCCGCTGGGCGACGAAGCCCTGGCCGCCATCGCCGAATGGTGGACAACGGACCGCTGCTACTGCGAAGGTGCTTGGGACACCACCGGGGCGGCACCCGCCCGGGACCTCAGCCGGCACACCAAAACGCAGGGACTGAGCCCCGAAGAGCTTGAAAGCAAGAAGGCAGCCCGCCGGCAGGGCAGCGACGCAGCAGGGCACGCTGCAACCAACGAGGGAGAACTGTGACAGACCAGGACACCACCGGAAGCGTGCGGGTTGCCGCCATCGACTGCGGCACCAACTCCATCCGCCTGCTGATCGCGGATATTGTCCGCGACGACGACGGCGCGGCCCGGCTGACCGACGTCGTCCGCCTGATGCGCGTGAACCGGCTGGGCCAGGGAGTGGATGCCACCGGACGGCTGGCCCCGGAAGCGCTGGAGCGCACCTTTGCCGCGGCGGACGAATACGCGGCCCTCATCCGTGAACACGGAGCATCCCGGGTCCGGTTTGTTGCCACCTCTGCCAGCCGCGACGCGGAAAACCGGCAGGAGTTTGCCGACGGCATCCGTGCACGCCTGGGCGTTGAACCCGAAGTCATCAGCGGCGATGAGGAAGCCGCGCTGTCCTTCGCCGGCGCAGCCAGTGTCTTCGCAGGCAGCAACGGCGCCAAGACCCTCGTGGTGGATCTGGGCGGCGGCAGCACCGAGTTCGTCCTCGGTGACAGCACCGGCGTGCTCGCTGCCAAGAGCACCAACATGGGCTGCGTCCGCTTCACCGAACGCTACCTGCACTCCGATCCCCCCACGGAAGCGGAAACCGCTGCCGCCACCTCGGAGATCCTGGACATGATCGCCTCCGCGCTGGACTCCGTCCCCCTGGCCGAAACCGACCGGCTGGTGGGCGTGGCCGGGACCATCACCACCGTCACCGCCGCCGCCCTGGACCTGGCCGAGTACTCCCCGGATGCCATCCACGGCACCGAGCTGAGCAGGGAACAGATCGACCGGACCGCCGATGCGCTGCTGCACCGGGACCGGGAGGCGCGGGCCGCGCTGCCCTACATGCATCCGGGCCGCGTGGACGTTATCGGTGCCGGCGCCCTGATCTGGCGCACCATCGTAGACCGCATCGAGGAACTGACGGACGGGCGGGTCACCTCGGCGTTTGCCAGCGAACACGACATCCTTGACGGCATCGCCCTGGGCGTCGCCGGGTGAAGGCCGCAGAACGGGCCCCCGGCCGTCCCGGGGGAGGAGCCGGGCGCCTTCGCGCCGCGGCTGCCGCACTGACCGCCGCCGTCGTGCTGCCGCTGTTGGCGCCCTCGGCCGCCTACGCCGACGAATGGCGGGACAAACAGTACTGGCTGGCCGACTACGGCATCACCGATGCGTGGAAGACCACGAAGGGCGCAGGCGTCAAAGTTGCCGTCATCGATACCGGTGTGGACGCCAGCCATCCGGACCTCGCAGGCGCGGTAACCGGCGGAGTGGACGTCTCCGGGGCCGGTGACCCCAAGGGCGCCAAGGGCCTGGGCAGCAACCCGGCGCACGGGACCCTGGTGGCCACCCTGCTCGCCGGGCGCGGCCATGCCAAGCCCGATGCCAAGGAAGGGGACACCGAGCGCCCCGACGGCATCATCGGCGTGGCACCTGAGGCCGAGATCCTGGCCGTATCGGCCTGGATCGGCGGCACCAACCCTGCCGGAGTGCCCATCGACGCCCAGATCCCCAACGCGGTGCGCTGGGCGGTCGACAACGGCGCCAAGGTGATCAACATGTCCCTGGGCAGCACGTCCACCGCGTGGCCGGAAAGCTGGGACGACGCGTTCCTGTATGCGGAACAGCATGACGTGGTGGTGGTCGCGGCTGCCGGCAACCGGGGCGTGGGAATGGTCCAGGTGGGGGCACCTGCCACCATTCCGGGCGTCCTGACCGTGGCCGGGCTGAACCGCCAGGGCGAAGCCAGCTTCGATTCCTCTTCCGAGGGCATCAGCATCGGCGTGGCCGCCCCGGCCGAAGACCTGATCGGCGGCCTGCCCGAAGGCACCTCCCGGTACGCCAAGTGGGAAGGGACCTCGGGAGCCGCTCCGCTGGTCTCCGGCGTCGCAGCGCTGATCCGCTCGGCGCACCCGGAAATGAGCGCAGCGAACGTGGTCAACCGGATAGTCAGCACCGCCCGCGACGCCGGAGCTCCCGGGACCGACACCATTTACGGGTACGGCATTCTGGACGCCAATGCCGCAGTCAACGCCGAGGTTCCCTCCGTCACAGCCAATCCGCTGGGCTCCATTGCCGAATGGATCCGGGTCCACCGGCGCGTGGCCGATGTCTCGCCGGGCACCGCCGACTTCCCTGCACCCACGGTCCCCGACCTGCCGGAGCCCACTGTGCCGGCAGCGGCCCCACCGCCGGCCGAAAGTACGGCCCTGCCCGCCGCGGTAGTGCTCGGCTTCGGGGGACTGCTGGTCCTGGTGGTTGCCGCCGGGACCGTGCACGTCGCCGTGGTGAGGCGCCGGAACGGGGCCGCGGGTGCCGCTGCCGCCAGCGAATCCGGATCGCTGGACGAGGCCGGAGTGAGGTAGCCGAACGCCCCATGTGTCCGTTGTCAAATGGTTCGTGAAGACTTTCACAAACTCGGGTAGCATTGGGGCTATGGCATCGAACAAGCAGTTTTCTGATCGTCCCCGCGTTCTGGTGGTCGGTGGTGGTTACGTTGGTCTGTACGTAGCCAAAGACCTCCAGAAGAAGGTAAAGGCACAGGGTGGCATTGTCACGGTAGTGGACCCGCTGCCGTACATGACGTACCAGCCTTTCCTTCCCGAGGTGGCCGCAGGCACCATTGAGGCCCGCGACGCCGTTGTATCCCACCGCATGCACCTGAAGAGCACCGAGCTGATCACCGGCAAGGTCACTTCCATCAACCACGCCGCCCGCACCGCCACGGTTGAACCGGGCGACGGCAGCGAACCGTTTGAACTGCCCTACCAGGACGTTGTCCTGGCCGCAGGCTCCATCACCCGCACCTTCCCGATCCCCGGCCTCGCCGAGGCAGGCATCGGCATGAAGAGCATCGAAGAAGCCGTGGCGATGCGAAACCACGTGCTCGAGCGGATTGAAACGGCCTCCCTGATGCCCGCCGGCCCGGAGCGCGAACGTGCCCTGACCTTCGTCGTCGTGGGCGGCGGCTTTGCCGGCATCGAGACCCTGACCGAAATCGAAGACATGGCCCGCGACGCCGTGCGCCTCAACGACCGGCTCCGCCGCGAGGACCTGCGCTTCGTGATGATCGAGGCCATGGGCCGCGTGATGCCCGAGGTCAAGCCGGACCAGGCCGAATGGGTTGTCTCCAGCATGCGTGAGCGCGGCATCGAGGTGCTGCTGAACACGTCCCTGGCTTCCGCCGAGGACGGCGTCCTGAAGCTCATCAACATGGCGGACAAGTCCCCGGCCGGTGAGTTCGGAGCCGACACCCTCATTTGGACTGCCGGTGTGCAGGCCAACCCGATGGTGCGCGCCACCGACTTCCCGATCGACGAGCGCGGCCGCGTCCGCGCCAACCCGGAACTGCGCATCACCGGCGATGACGGCCCCATCGACGGCGCCTGGGCTGCCGGCGACGTCTCCGCCGTTCCCGATCTCTCCGGCGGCGGCGTTGGCGGCTTCTGCGTCCCGAACGCACAGCACGCCGTCCGCCAGGCCAAGCTGCTGGCCAAGAACATCATGGCCGCCCGCTACGGCGTCGGCACGGTCGAGGAGTACAACCACAAGAGCCTGGGTGCCGTTGCAGGCCTGGGCCAGTACAAGGGCGTTGCCAACATCATGGGCTTCGGCATGAAGGGCTTCCCGGCCTGGCTGGCGCACCGCGGCTACCACGGCATGGCGATGCCGATGTTCGAACGCAAGTTCCGGATTATCTCGGGCTGGCTGCTGAACGTGGCCTACGGCCGCGACGTGACCGATCTGCGCAACCTGAAGCACCCGCGCAAGAGCTTCCAGGAAGCAGCAACCCCGGCCAAGAAGCCGGCTGCCAAGGCCTAGTTGCGGCCTTCACGGCGTAACTAAGCACACAGCGGCGGCGGTCCTCCCATGGGGAGGGCCGCCG
The DNA here is from genome assembly GCF_059090025.1 of Arthrobacter sp. Y3224198. Lineage (NCBI taxonomy): Bacteria > Bacillati > Actinomycetota > Actinomycetes > Micrococcales > Micrococcaceae > Arthrobacter > Arthrobacter sp. Y3224198. The sequence continues at coordinate 8,397 of NZ_JBNHFG010000011.1, read as the reverse complement.
CCGCTGTGTTTCCTGCGTTCCACGGCTTTCCAGTAGGCTTGGAAGGCAATTGTGCGCCCCAGTAGCCCAATTGGCAGAGGCAACCGACTTAAAATCGGTGTGTTGTCGGTTCGAGTCCGACCTGGGGTACTTTCACCTTTCCCGCCGGCGCTACAGCCGCGCGGGTTCCCGCCTGCTGGGCTTCCTAGCCGCGGCGGTTGCGGTGCCTGCGCAGGAGCGCACCGGCAAGCACGCCCAGGATCACGACGGCGGCTGCCGCAGGGAGCACCGTCTCCATCCCGGCCCGCTCCTCATCGGCTGCAGCGGAGGGTGTGGGACTTGGCGTCCGGGACGTGGCCGGCGGCGGCGACGGCGAGGACGTAGCAGCGGGTGCGGGGAGGACCGCAGTCCCGCCGGGAGCTGCCTCAGTCCGGGCCGGTTCCGCGGACGGAACGGCTGCCGGAACGGCGGGGGACTCGGCCGGTACGGGAACCGCAGGGACGGCTTCGGAATAGTGGCCGGTCTCCGGGTCATAATTGCTTTCCCCGGGATTGTAGAAGGGTGAGGGTTCCGGCTGGCCGGAGGGGGCGGGAATGCAGGCCTGCACGCCGTCCACCACGGCGGGAACCAGGCCCGGTGCACAGGACAGTGCCTGCGCGGGGCCTGCGGTACCCAGCAGCACCAGCAGCGCCGCAGCGGTAAGTGTGGAACCGGCGGCGGTGAGACGCTGTGCATGCATTGTTTTCCCCTGTTATTTCCCCAAAAGACCGTGTACCGCCATCGTATCGGGGTGGAACCGGCCCTCAGCGCAAGGGCGCGATGCCCAAAATGTGACGAGCGTTACAAGGCTGTAACCCCAAACTCTTATATTCGACACAATGTTCCATTAGCTTTTCTTCTAATCAGGAACACCTGGTATTCGCATCAAAGGCACCTGCCTTTCGATCGGGGAGATAACGTTTATGACTGCACTACGCAATGCCGGCCGTCCTGGCCTGGGCGAGGGATATGCCCGCTCGGCCAAGATAGCCGCCCTCGGTTTGGGCTTTGTCCTGTTTGCCAGCGGCTGCAGCGGCAACTCGGATTCGTCCGGAGGAGATAGCGCCAGCCCGTCAGAGACCGCGGCCGAAGCCGCGCTTCTGTCCTGCCCGGAGAACCAAGGAGGAACGGGAACCGACCCCGGTACCAAGGGTGATCCTGCGGCCGTACCCGCCTCCACGGGTACCACGGATGCACCGCTGAAGCTCGGCACGCTGCTGCCCACCACCGGCTCGCTTGCCTACCTTGGCCCGCCCGAAATCGCCGGCACCAACGTGGCCGTCAAGGAAATCAACGACGCCGGCGGCGTCCTGGGGAAGCCGGTCGAAATCGTGCACCGCGACTCCGGCGACACCACCACGGATATTGCCACGCAGTCGGTCAACGACCTGCTGGGCCAGGGCGTCAGCGCCATTGTCGGCGCGGCATCCTCCGGTGTGTCCAAGACGGTGATCGGCAACATCACCGGTGCCGGCGTCATCCAGTTCTCCCCGGCCAACACCTCGCCCGACTTCTCCACCTGGGATGACAACGGACTGTACTGGCGGACCGCTCCCTCGGATGTCCTGCAGGGCCGTATCCTGGGCAACTACATCATGTCCTGCGGCGCGCAGACCGTGGGCATGATCGTGCTCAATGACGCCTACGGCACGGGGCTGCAGAGCAACGTGAAGACCTCGGTCGAGGCTTCCGGCGGCCAGGTGGTTGTGGAGGAGATGTTCAACGAGGGTGACTCGCAGTTCAGCAGCCAGGTGGACTCCGTTGTCGCCGCAAAGCCCGACGCAATTGTGGTCATCAGCTTCGACCAGGCCAAGAGCATTGTGCCGCTGCTGAAGGCCAAGGGAGTTGACTCCAGCCAGCTGTTCTTCGTGGACGGCAATACTTCCGACTACAGCAAGGACCTGGACGCCGGAACCCTCGAGGGGGCGCAGGGAACCATTCCCGGCACCTTCGCATCGGAAAACTTCAAGGAATCCCTGCTTGCGGTTGACCCGGCGCTGAAGGACTGGTCCTACGCCGGTGAAAGCTATGACGCCGTTACCCTGCTGGCGCTGGCAGCCGAGGCTGCCGGCAGCACCGACGGCAAGGCCATCGCAGCCCAGCTGGAGAGCGTGTCCGGCGAGGGTGAGAAGTGCTTCGACTTCGCCGGCTGCGTGACGATCCTGCGCGGCGGCGGAGACATTGACTATGACGGCTACTCCGGACCGATCACGTTCGATGCGAACGGCGATCCCACGGAGGCATTCATCGGCATCTACCAGTACGACGCCGACAACGTGCCGCAGCCCAGCCGCTCCGAGGCGGGCAAGCTCTAGCCGAAACAGAACACCAAAGAAGGAAGCCCCCGCCGGCACCGGCGGGGGCTTCCTTCTTTGCTGCTGGGTGTGTTTGCTGCTGACTGTCCTTCCAGGGGTGCTGTCCCGGGTTCGGGGCCAGCTTCCTGGCCCCGGGCCGGCCCCTCCTCGCCCCGGCCAGCCCCGGGACGGCCCCGGGCCAGCCCCGGGGAGCCCGGGGCCAGGGACGGCCTAGGCTGTCTCTGCCAGCGTGCCCAGGTACAGCTGGATGACCTTGGGATCCTTCATCAGCTCGCGTCCGGTGCCGGTGTAGGCGTCCCGGCCCTGGTCCAGCACGTAGGCGCGGTCGCAGATCTGCAGGCAGCGGCGGGCATTCTGTTCCACCATGATCACCGAAACGCCGGCCCGGTTGATCTCATGCACCCTCAGGAACGCCTCGTCCTGCTTGACGGGGGAGAGCCCGGCAGAGGGTTCGTCCAACAGCAGTACGGCAGGATCCATCATCAGCGCACGGCCCATGGCAACCATCTGCCGCTCTCCGCCGGAGAGCGAGCCGGCACGCTGGGCCCGGCGCTTGGCCAGTTCCGGGAAAACCCCGGAGACAAACTCAAAGCGTTCCTTGAAAGTCTTGGGCGCCTGGAAGACACCCATCTGCAGGTTCTCTTCAATAGTCAGCGAGGGGAAGACATTGTTGTTCTGCGGGACAAATCCCACACCCCGGCTGACGAGTTTGTTGGCCTTGAGACCGGTCAGGTCCTGGCCGCGGACCACCACTGTGCCTGAATGCACCTTCACCAGGCCGAACATCGCCTTGAGCAGGGTGGACTTGCCCGCCCCGTTGGGGCCGATGATCCCGATCAGTTCCCCTCGGCGGGCCTCGATGCTGCAGCCGTTGAGGATGTTGACCCCGGGCAGGTAGCCCGCCACCAGGTCGGTCACTTTGACCACGGAATCGCCATCGAATGCCTCGGCGCTCATGCCTGGTCCTTCCGTTCGTTGGACAGCCGGGCGGACGCTCCGGCGGGTTCGGTGCCTACGGAGGACTCGGCGTCGTGCTCCAGTTCCGCCTCCAGCTTTTCGAAGCCTTCCGAGTCGCCGAGGTCCACATCGTGGTGGGCGCCCAGATAGGCGTCGATCACGGCCTGGTCCTTCATGACCTCCGCCGGCGGCCCTTCGGCCACTACCTTGCCCTCGGCCATCACGATGACCCAGTCGGCAATGTGGCGGACCATGTGCATGTCGTGTTCAACGAACAGGACGGTCATGCCTTCGGCCTTCAGGTTCTTGATATGGTCCAGCAGGGATTGCGTCAGCGCGGGGTTTACGCCGGCCATGGGCTCATCCAGCATCACCAGCTTGGGCCGGACCATCAGTGCCCGCGCCATTTCGAGCAGCTTGCGCTGCCCGCCGGAGAGCGACGCCGCGTAGTCGGCGCGCTTGGTGTCCAGCTTGAACTTGGCCAAAAGCACATCCGCCTGCTCGGTGATCTCGGCTTCCCGGTTACGCCACAGCGGGGGAATCAGGGCCCGCCAGAGGGATTCGCCCGGCTGCGAGGCTGCGCCCAGGCGCATGTTCTCCAGCACGGTCAGCTTGCCCATCACTTTGGTCAGCTGGAAGGTGCGGACCATGCCGAGCCGGGCCACCTTGTAGGCGGATACCCCGGCCAGGTCCTTGCCCTCGAACTGCCAGGTGCCCGACTGCGGGGTATCGAAACCGGTCAGGAGATTAAAGAGCGTGGTTTTCCCGGCACCGTTGGGTCCGATCAAAGCGGTGATCTTGTGCCGGGGAATTTCCACATGGTCCACGTCCACGGCGTTGATGCCGCCGTAGGTCCTGGTGACGTTTTCCGCCACCAGGATCGGATCCCGTTTGGCGCAGCCCGGCCCGACCTCACCGGCGGCAATGGGACGGGTGTCGGTTATGTGTCCGGCGTCCCCGGTTGCCACGGTGGCCGGGGCGGCCGGGGACACTGCCGGTTCGGCTGCGTGTGCCCCTGCGGTACGGGCCTGTGCCCGGGGTTCGTCTGCCTGGTGGCTCATGCGAACGACAGCTCCTTTTTATTGCCCAGGATGCCCTGGGGCCGGAAGATCATCAGCAGCATCAGGGCTACACCCACAAGGATGTAGCGGATCTGGCCTGCCTGGGACGTGGAGATGAAGGTGATGTACCCGGCCTCAATGGCGCCGTAAAGCACGCCCTGGGTCAGGGAAAGTATGGCCCAGAAGATCATGGACCCAAGGACCGGACCCAGGACCGTGGACATGCCGCCCAGCAGAAGCGCGGTGTAGAGATAGAAGGTCAGTTCCGTGCCGTAGTTGGCCGGCTGCACCGCATCGCGGGGGAGGGTGAAGATAATTCCCGCCACGGTACCCAGCAGGCCGCCGATGATCAGGGCCTGCATCTTGTAGGCGTACACGTTCTTGCCCAGCGCGCGGACGGCGTTCTCGTCCTCGCGGATGCCCTTGACCACACGCCCCCAAGGGCTGCGGATCAGCATCCAGACCAGGAGGCAGGCGAGGATCACCAGCGTCCAGGCCACCAGCCGGATCCACAGGTCCCGTTCGTTCATGGAGATGGGGCCGAAGCTGTACGTTCCCGCCGGAATCGGGTTGAGGCCGTAGAAGCTGCCGGTGAAGGCGGCCAGGCCGTTGGCGGATCCGGTCACCGGAGTCATGGAGTTGGTGGTGACGATGTACCGGATGATCTCGGCAGCGGCAATGGTGACGATTGCCAGGTAATCCGCACGCAGGCGGAGGGTGGGTATGCCCAGGATGACGGCAAACACCGCTGATGCCAGCAGGGCGATCAGCAGGGCCAGCGGCAGCGGGGCATTAAAGGACAGGATGGGTATGGCGAAACCGTAGGCACCGACGGCCATAAAGCCGGCCTGCCCGAAGTTCAGCAGCCCGGTGTAGCCGAAATGGACGGCGAGGCCGAGTGCGGCCAGCGCGTACGCGGCCGTGGTGGGGCTGATGATCTCGTTGAAGGCACCGAGAAGAATGTTGGCGAAATCCAAAACTAAGCCCCTAACCTATGCGCTCGCGGCGGCCGAGGAGTCCCTGCGGCCGGACCAGCAGGACAAGAATCATGATGACCAGGGCGCCGACGTATTTCAGGTCCGCCTCCAGCCAGAGGGTGGAGATCTCGACGAAGAGTCCCACCAGGACGGAGCCGACCAGTGCCCCGAAGACCGTGCCGAGACCGCCCAGGGTCACGCCGGCGAAGATCAGCAGCAGGATCTGCTGGCCCATGTTGAAGGACACACCGGGGCGGTAATACGCCCAGAGTATGCCGCCCATGGCGGCCAGTGCCCCGCCGATTACCCAGACGAGCCGGATGACCCGGTCCACGTCAATGCCGGACGCCGCGGCCAGTGCCGGGTTGTCCGCGACCGCCCGCGTGGCCTTGCCGATCCGGGTGCGCAGCAGCAGGAGCGCCACCACCAGGATGACCGCCAGGCTGACGATCAGGGACACCAAGGTGTTGCGGGGGATGGATACGGGACCAAGTTCCAGCACCGGACTCTGGGCACCCGGCAGTTGCTGGGTACCGCCGCCGAAGAAGAACAGGACGGTGTAGCGCACGGCCACGGCCAGGCCGATGCTGACGATCATCATGGGCACCAGGCCGGTGCCGCGGCGCCGCAGCGGTTTCCAGATGCCGGCGTCCTGCGCGTACCCGAAGGCGCCGCCGCCCAGCACCGCCAGTGGAAGGGCCACCCAGAGCGGCATGCCCATGGCGGCGAAGGTGAAGGCGAGGACGGCGCCCAGGGTCACCATCTCGCCGTGGGCGAAGTTGGTCAGCCCGGTGGTGCCGAAGATCAGTGAGAGGCCGACGGCGCTCAGTGCCAGCAGCAGGCCGAAACTGAGGCCAGCCACGGCACGTTCCAGCAGCAGGGAACCAAAGTTTTCCTCCTGCAGCACAATGCCTTCACCCAGCAGGAACAGTGTGCTGATGTTGGTGGTGTTGGCGAAGGTGACGGTGCGTGGATTCTGCTGGCCCTCGGCCAGGGCGACACCCTCGGGGAGGGTGGACTCGTCCAGTTCCACTTCATAGGCGCCCTGCTCCGGGACGCCGATGGACCAGGACCCGTTGGCTCCGGTGACGGCCTCGGCCTCGTATCCGTTGCCGGTGGCGGTGATCTTCACCCCTTCCAGCGGGGTGCCCTCGTTTTTGATGACGCCGCTGATCCTGTCAGGGTAGTCGGCGCCGTCGGTGGCTGCCGGACTGGTGGCCGGGGCGGAAGCGCCGTCCGACGGGCTGGTTGTAGTCGCTTGCGCGGCAGGGGCGGACAGGAGCAGGGCGGCGAACATCGCCGCCACCGCTGCCAGCATCCCCAGATACCGGGTCAGCGCCGATGTTCTTGCCAAGTTCCAAAACCTCCACGCAGGGCTGCGGCACCGGATCATGCGGTCCGCAGGCGGGTAGATGTGACTCAGGTCACCGATTGGGGAACATGCTACCCACTGAATGTTTCAGGCAGTGACGTTTGTCCCGGTGCGAATGTCGCGATCGGGTAACGACTTTGCTGCCGCCGGCGCAAGAGCAGCACTCCCCGCGGGCCGCCGCCTGTATCAAACCGTTACCGTTTGGCGCATATTCGCGGGAATCCGCACGCTTCGCCGTTCGTTGGACTTGGTAGGCTGGGCTGAAACAGCCCCCCCAGATGGAGGACATATTTCAATGGCACTTGGTGGAAACCCGGTTTTCAACGGAAAGAATTTCCGTTCCCAGACCCGAGGCGGCGCTGCCCAGGGCACGCTGGCAACGGACCACAGCAACATGACGCCCCAGCAGCTGCAGGATCTGTACACAGCTCCGTCAGCCAAGGCTTCGGACATGGGTCGGATGACCTACGACGACGTGATCATGAAGACGGTCTTCTGCCTTGCCGCAGTGCTGGTTGGCGCAGCCATCCCGACCTTCATCCTGCCGGGCCTCGGCGCCGGGCTGATGATCCTGGGCGCATTGGGCGGATTTGTCCTGGGCCTGGTCAACTCCTTCAAGCGCGAGCCGGTGCCGGCCCTGATCCTGGCGTACGCCGTCCTGGAGGGCATGTTCCTCGGCGGACTGACCGCCGTCCTGGACAATGCCTACCCGGGCGTCGGCCTGCAGGCCGTGCTGGGCACGCTCGCCGTGTTCGCCGTGACCCTGGTCCTGTTCCGCAGCGGCAAGGTACGCGCAACGCCCAAGGCCGTGCGCTTCTTTATGATCGCCATCATCGGTTACGCGGTCTTCTCGCTGATCAACGTGGGCCTGATGATCTTCGGCGGCGTCCAGGATCCCTGGGGCCTGCGCGGTGTTGAAATCTTCGGCATCCCCATGGGCGTGTTCATCGGCCTCCTGGCCATCGGCCTCGCCGCGTTCTCGCTGGTCATGGACTTCACGTCCATTGAGCAGGGAGTCAAGGCAGGCGCCCCCGAGCGCTACTCCTGGACCGCAGCCTTCGGCCTGACGGTCACCCTGGTCTGGCTGTACGTGGAGATCATCCGCCTCCTGGCTATCCTCCGCGGCGACGACTGACACTACGCCCCGGCAGCATCCTCAGAAGACCCGCAGGCACGGCGCCTGCGGGTCTTCTGTTGTTTAAGCGGCAGGGGCACCGGCTGTTTAAGCGGCGGGGGCACCGGCGCCGGACGGAACGACCAGTCCCGGTTGCTTCCGCCGATTGACGTCCGTGCGGGGATCCGGCCCAAAACCGGCCGTTACGCTGGGCAGCCCCTGGCCCGGTACGTAGCATGCAGGACGTGGGGAGCGGTCCCTGCATGGGGAGCAGCGGGAGCAGGCAAAGGCCACGTAAGCGGCCGGCGCCCGGCACCTGCTGGAAAAGGAGTCTTCGGTGGCGAACGACCGGCAGTCCGTGGTGGAGGAACTTGTTGACATCCTGCTGGCCGCGCCGGAACCGGAGGTGTTCCTGGCCCGGACGGCGGAGACTGCGGCCCGCCGGCTGGGACTGACAGCCCCCGGGGGCTGTTCGCTCGGGGTGAGCCGCAGCCGCCGGCCCCTGGTATCGGCGGCATCTGCGGGACTGGACCCGGAAGCGGCCGGATTCGGGCCGGGCAGCCCGGCCGGAACCGTGCTCGGC